>JAGWBQ010000009.1 GCA_021295815.1 Gemmatimonadota bacterium
GCAAGCGCGATGGGAATTTACACCAAGCTTCCCGGTCCTGCCATGCTAGCGATCCGCGAAAATCCGCTCAGAGTCTAACCTTCGCCGGGAAGATGCAGCGCGTGCACGACGACCGTCTCGATCCCGAGATCGCTGGCTTACACACCCAGCGCATAGTCGGCCCCGAACTCATGGACCGAGAAGTTTGCTGCTTCCCCAAGGCGTTCGAGGTGGCAGAGGAACTCGCCGTCGGAGGAGAAGGCCATGGCGCGTGTCGTACCGGTGCCTGGCCGCCGGTACGGCCGGACCCAGAGACGCCCATCGCGGCCGACCAGCACGCTTGAGATCACCGGCATCACCTCTGCCACCGGTCGCTCGGGGCTGATCATCGGGCCGTCGAATTCGTCGCTCCAGACGCTGGTGCCCGTGGTGCGCCGCCTTACGTACTCTTCGCGCCAGGCGCGCACATCGCCGGAGGTCACTTCTTGGTCTGGGACGTGCCAGCGAACGATGGAGCGGAGGTTGAATGCGTCGTCCAGCAGTCGTACCTCGGGGGTCGCGGTGTGCGCGAGAGCGATTGTCCGCTCCCTGGCGTCAACCTCCGCCAGAGGATCGAACAGGACGCCGATGTAGTAGTTGTATGCCTCGGTGTCCGGAGCCGGTCCCATCCTCCGCGTCGGAGACTGCGAGAGCACCCCAACCCGGTTGCCGTCCCGGTCATGAACCTCAACGATCAGAGTATCGGCGTCCCTGAAATTCCGGCGGCGTGATGCCCGGTTGACCGAGTTCACCGACACGCCGTTGTCGAGCACTCCGCCGCCGCGTGACGGATTCGGATAGACCGGGTCGAGCGTCACATTGCGGACCCACTCGCCCTCGGCGGTGAAGATGACGTAGCGGTAAGGACTGTAGTCTCCGACCCAGATCGTGTCTCCCGGCAACACCCAGAGCACGAAGGGATCCTGGAATTCTCCGGGCCCCTCGCCGTGGCGGCCCATCGAACGGAGGTGCCGCCCGTCCGGAGCGTAGATCCGCACCTCGGCGCTCGTCCGATCAGCAACCGCCACCGAGCCGTCAGAAAGCCTGCCAACGCCCCGAACGTTCGAGAACCATTGCTCGTCGTCGCTCTCGTCGTCCCCGACCCTGAAGATCGGCACCTCGCTCAGTGTGCACATCGCGGTGAGCGTGGCCGGGTCGCTCGTCACGATCCGCACGCCCGCGCTGTCGATCGCGATCATGGGGACCGGCGGTTCGCCCGCGTCGCAAGCAACCAGAGCCGGGGCCGTGAAGAATAGTATTCCAAGAGCGCGAAGAAGAGGCAGGTTACCGCGGATCGTGGGTGACATTGGTCCGGTATGGTTCGTGAACGTGAGTGCGTATAACTTCCATCGGAATCAACGATCAGGCGATTCCGTCGGTTTCAGGGCTGCGGGCGGGTTCAATTGCGGAGCTGCCGACTTCGTGCGAATCCGCGTCCGACACTGGAGGTGCCATGAAGCTGGTCCTCGTCGTCGTTTCGAGTCTGGTCGCGCTTGCGTGCGAGCGAGCCCCGTCGTCTTCACCCTCTATCGCGACCCAAGTCCGCGACAGCGCGGGAATCGTGATCGTGGAGAACGGGGAACCGGCCGCCGACTCCCGGCTTGCGTGGCTGATCGGTCCGGAGCCCGTGGTCTCGATCGGCGAAGTGGATGGAGCCGAGCCCTACCTGCTCTCCCGGGTCCAGGACGCGACCATGCTGCACGACGGGCGGATCGTGGTCGTGAACGGCGGGACCGAGGAACTGCGAGTATTCAACTCGGACGGGATCCACCAGGCGACCTGGGGCGGTCAAGGAGACGGCCCGGGAGAGTTTAGAGATCTGCAGAGCGTGGAACCTTGGCGGGGCGACTCGATCATCGCCTGGTACAGCGGGCGACTCGGGCTCCAGATCTTCGACGGGCAGGGGAACTACGGGCGTGCGATGGAGCTCGAGCATGATCGGACGGTACCGGTATCGCTGCGTTTCTTTCCCCAACAAGCCACCCGCGATGGATCGTTAGTCGCCGTTCACTCGCCGCAGGCCGCGGATACCGTGGTCGTACAGCTCATGGATGCGCAGGGAAGGGTCCGGAGCTCGCTGGGAAAGCATGTGGGCTACGAACCCTATCTCTATGCCGAGGGAACCGAACAGCAGGCCTTGTTCCTGACGATTTTCGGGCGCGAACCGGTCTGGACCCGCTGGGGCGACCTGGTGGTCATCGGCCACACCGGGCGGTACGAGTTGCGCGCGTTCGATGCGGACGGCTCGTTGGCTCGGATCATCCGCCGATACCACATACCGCTTTCCCCGACCTCCGTCGACGTCGAAACAGAGATCGAAAGGCAGCTCGGCTTCTTGATCGGCGTGCCCGGTTATCCCGAGAGCATGATCGAAGATTCGCGCCGGATGTGGGCATCGGTTCCGGTCGCGGAGAGCTTCCCGGCGTTCGAAAAGGTCATGTCCGACGCGACGGACCATCTCTGGGTCGGGGAGTACGAGTTCGGAGAAGGAGGAGAAATTCCCAGCCTCTGGACGGTGTTCGATCCGGAAGGCCGCGCGCTAGGGTTGGTCAAGACACCGGAGGGCCTGTGGATTCATGAGATCGGGTCGGACTACGTCATGGGCACGGCCCGGGACGAACTCGGGATCGAGTACGTTCAGGTGTGGCGGCTGGAACGGACTCGGTAAGAGTCGGGTCCATGCGCGACCGCAGGCAGGTCGGCGGTTCGATGGAGGCGCCCAGATCTGCCCCGGCGCCATTCGACCGTCCGCCCCCAGACCGAAGGCGTCGTCCCGGCCGTCCTCAGTCCCGCGAATTGACCAACCGAGCCAACTGGCCTTTCAGTCTTCCGACCCGGTTCGGGTGAAGGAGACGCCGGGTGCCGGCGCGATCCAGGAGCGCGGTGGCTTCGCGAAGCAGACGAACGCTCTCTTCGGGAGAGGCGGACTCTCGCACCTTCCGCATGGCTGTGCGGATGCGAGCCCTGGCGGCGCGATTCCTGTTGCGGGCCTCGGCGCTGAGTTTCATGCGCTTGGTCGCGCTCTTGATATTCGGCATTGACGCTGTTCTTGATTCCGAGCCGTTATCGGTCCGAGGGTAATCCTCGGTGATTCGGGGCGACGCCAAGATAACGGAGACCGGGACTGGGTTCAAGGTCGGGGAGGGTCCGGGACGCAGGCCTGCCGACCCTCCGACGTATAGCGGCGGGCGGCCCGGCCATTCCGTCGGGTGGCGGTGAAGAGCGAAATCGCGGCCTGGATTGGGAGCTTGACCACTATCCCCCTGGACCCGCCTCCCACACCACGCGACCCCCCACCACCGTCATCACGGCGGCGCCTTCCAGTCTCCATCCGTCGAAGGGCGTGTTTCGGCTTCGCGACACGAAGCGCGACGCGTCGACCGTCCATTTGCACCTGGAATCGATCACCGTGACGTCCGCAGGGGATCCCGGGGCCAGCGTCCCGCCGGGGAGGCCGAAGGCTCGGGCCGGAGCGGCGCTCATGCGCTCGACCATGGTCGGGAGGTCGATCACTCCCTCCGCCACCACTCGGGTCAGAATCAGTCCGACTGCGGTCTCCAGCCCCACCACCCCGTCCGGCGCGCTCGCGAAGGGGGCTTCCTTTTCGTCGTAGTGATGGGGCGCGTGGTCGGTGGCGATGGTGTCGAGCGTTCCGTCCGCAAGCCCTTTCCGCACGGCTTCGCGGTCGGGCTCCGATCGCAGCGGAGGGTTCATCTTGGCCTCGGTCCGGTAGTCCTGGACGGCTTCTTCGGTGAGGATCAGATGGTGAGGAGAGGCTTCGGCGGTGACCCGGACGCCCCGTACCTTCGCACGCCGGATCGCCTCCACGCCCGCGCGAGTGGACACGTGTTGGAGATGGATGCGGCCCCCGGTCAGCTCCGCCAGCAGCAGGTCGCGCAAGATGTGGACGTCCTCGGCGGCGTTGGGTTTCCCGGTGATCCCCATCTTGGCCGAGAGCACGCCTTCGTTCATGTGCCCTCCGCCCGACAACCCCAGGTCTTCGGGGTGGTCGGCCACCGGCACTCCGAAGGCCGAAGCATAGGAGAGGGCGAGCCGCATCAGCCCCGAGTTCATCACGGGTGAACCGTCGTCGGTGATCGCGACTGCGCCGGCCTCGATCATCTCTCCCACCGGTGCCAGCATCTTTCCCTCGCGGCGCACCGAAATGCAGCCCACTGGATAGACCCGCGAGGCACCGGCCTTCCGCCCCTCGCTGACCACGAAGCCGACTGCGGCGGGATCGTCGACTGCGGGTTCGGTGTTCGGCATGGCGCATACGGCGGTGAATCCGCCGGCCGCAGCGGACCGCGCCCCTGAGGCGATCGTCTCCTTGTGTTCCGCTCCCGGCTCGCGCAGGTGCACGTGGATGTCGATGAGTCCGGGCGTCACCAGAAGACCGGTGCAGTCCACGACGCGAGCGTCCTCCCCAGCGGTCAGCGAACGCCCGACCTGGGCGACCAGCCCTTCTGCCAGAAGTACGTCGAGGTGGTCGTCCGTGTCGTTCGCCGGGTCGATCACCCTTCCGCCCCGGAGCAGCGTCTTCCCGGTCGTCACGCTCATTTGGCGCCGCCTCCCTTGGCCGCTTCCGCGAGATCCGGTCTGCCGCCGGAGAGCAGGTACAGCACGGCCATGCGCACCGCGACCCCGTTGGTGACCTGATCAAGGATCACCGAGTGCGGACCGTCCGCCACGTCGGAATCGATCTCGACGCCCCGGTTCATGGGTCCGGGGTGGAGGATGAGCCTCGACGGCACCCTGGCGAGCCGCGCGGCGCTGATCCCCCAGATCCTGTTGTACTCCCGGAGCGACGGGACGTACCCGTGCTTCATCCGCTCGAGCTGGAGGCGAAGCACGTTGAGCGCATCCGCCCATTCGAGCGCCTCCTCGACCCGAGTGAAGACGCCCACCCCCATCTCGGAAATGCCTATCGGGAGAAGAGTCGGCGGGCCGCACACCGCAACCTCGGCGCCCAGAGCGAGCAGTCCGTGGATGTTCGAGCGGGCCACACGGGAGTGGAGCACGTCTCCCACGATGCAGACCCGAAGACCCGCGATTCCGCCAAGGTGGTCGCGGATCGTGAGAAGGTCGAGCAGGGCTTGGGTAGGGTGCTCGTGACGACCGTCACCGGCGTTGATGACCTTCGAAGGGATCCGTTCCGCCAGAAAGCGCGCCGCGCCGGAAACCGGATGCCTCATCACGACCATGTCGATCTGCATCGCCTCGAGATTGCGAGCGGTGTCGACCAGGTTCTCGCCCTTGGTCACGGACGAAGCGCTCGCCGCCATGTGCACCGTGTCCGCCGAGAGCCTCTTTTCCGCGAACTCGAACGAGATGCGCGTCCGGGTGGACGGCTCGAAGAAGAGGTTGACTATCGTCTGGCCTCGGAGCACGGGCACCTTCTTGATCCTCCGCCTGGAGACCTCCTTGAACGGTTCGGCCGTGTCGAGAATGGAGGTTATCTGCGCCGCGGAAAGTCCCTCGAGGCCGGTCAGATCCTTTCCAAGTCGCGGCGTCGCCGCGGAATCGGCATCGCGAGCCGGGCCGGTCTCGGGTGCGGCGGTCATCGACTCACCTCCACCGAAAGCCGCCCGTCGATGGCAGGCACGAGCACGTCCACCCGTCCGCCGGCGGGCACCTGGAGCGTGGCGCCTACGATGTCGGGTTGGATGGGCAGCTCGCGTCCTCCCCGATCCACGAGCACGCAGAGGAGGATACGGCCGGGCCGGCCCCAGTCGGAGAGCTCGTTGAGGGCCGCCCTGACGGTACGTCCGGTGAAGAGCACGTCGTCGACGAGCACCACGGTCGTGTCGTCGATTCCCCCCGGAGGAAGCTCGGATCCGCCCACCACCGGCTTCGGCCCCACCGAGCGCAGGTCGTCGCGGTAGAGGGTGATGTCGATCGATCCCATTCCGAGCTTCAGCGACGGGCGCGCGTTCGCCAGTTCGTCCGCCAGCATCTGCGACAGGTCGGTGCCGCGACGGTAGACGCCCATGACGGCCAGCCGGTCGGTGCCGGCGGTCAGGGCCGCGAGGTCGGTCGCCATCCGTGCGAGAGCCGCTCGGATATCGGCGTCGGTGAGGGTTACGGTCAAGGTTCCAGGGAAGAGGCTGAGTCGCAGACCAAATTACCCTTACCCGGGCCAGGTAGGAAGGTCGGCCGGAGATGTTGACGGTCGGCCCGAAATGCGGACGTTCAGTCGGAGGCGAGGATGGTCGGCCTTCCTTGATCGGAATTTGGTGGAGAGTGAATGCCGGGATATATTGCGGGAACCCAATACTTCGAGGTTCATGCCCATGCGCCTGTTCGTCACTCTCCCGGTCGCCCTCCTCTCCATCTTCGCCGTTCTCCCGGGCGACATCTCCGCCCAGACGGTATCCGAGAGTCCGTCGGTCATCCTGACCCGAATACCCTTCTCCCTGACCGTCGACGGCGGCACGTCAGGCGACTCCGTGATCGAGTCGGTCGGCTACACTGTCGAGACCACGAGCGGACGCACGCTTGCCGCAGGCTCGGTCGAGGAGTACTCGTCGGTGGTCCTGGGCGAGATGATCGTGGAAGACGGCGGCGACCTGCCGCTTCGGGTGACGGTCGGCGAGACGACGACGACCGTCGACGCGACCGTCGTGCCGGGCTGGTTCTCGATTCTGCCCCCGCTGCTGGCCATTCTGCTCGCGCTGATCTTCCGGGAGGTGCTGAGCGCCCTCTTCGCGGGGGTGTGGCTGGGCGCTCTGGCAGTCGCGGGCTTCGACCCGCTTGCGGCGACCGGTGCGCTCATCGCCGACTTCGTGGTCCCCGCCGTGGGCGACACCGACGGAGGCCACACCCAGATAGTCGTGTTCTCGCTCATGCTGGGCGGGATGGTGGGCATCGTCTCGAAGAACGGAGGCACTTCGGGCATAGTCTCCGCGGTCACGCCTTTCGCCCGCACGGCGCGGCGCGGCAAGATTGCCACCTGGCTCGCCGGCATGGCCATCTTCTTCGACGACTACGCCAACACGCTCATCGTCGGCAACACCCTGCGCCCCGTCACCGACCGACTGCGCATCTCCCGCGAGAAGCTCGCCTACCTCGTCGACTCCACCGCAGCTCCGGTGGCGGCGCTGGTGCCGATCTCGACCTGGGTAGGCTACGAGATTTCGCTTATCGCCGACGGGTTCTCCATCGCGAGCGGGCAGACGCCGGCAGCGGCGGCGGCGTTGAGTTCGGTCACGCCCTTCGGAGTCTTCGTCGAGACGATTCCGCACCTTTTCTATCCGATACTCGCCCTCATTTTCGTGATCCTGACCTCGGCTCTGAACCGAGACTTCGGCTCCATGTGGAAGGCGGAGAGGCGCGCCGAGACCGGGAACGGGCTCTACCGCGAGGGTGCGACTCTGGCCGCCGATACCTCTGACGATCTCACGCAGGCGAAGGAAGGGGTCCGCGAGCGCTGGTGGAACGCCGCGATTCCGGTGCTCACGGTGATCGTCGTCGTGCTTGTCGGACTCGTCCAGACCGGACGCGAGACGGCCATGGCGAACGCTGCGGCTGCCGGGGAGGTCGCCGATCTCAGCCTCAGAAACATCTTCGGCAATGCGGATCCGTTCTCGACCCTGCTCTGGGGGTCGCTCGCCGGAGTGCTCGTCGCCATGCTGCTTTCGATCTCCACCCGCACGCTGTCGCTGCGGGAGACGCTGGGCGCCTGGGCCACCGGGATCCGGGCGATGATGCTGGCGATGGTGATTCTGACGCTGGCCTGGTCCCTGGGCTCCGTCACCGAAGAGATCGGGACCGCGAGCTACCTCTCGGCCCTCCTAACCGACCGCGTTTCGGTTTCCTTCATGCCTGCCATCGTCTTTCTGCTTTCGGCGGGCATGGCCTTCGCGACCGGCACTTCCTGGGGGGTAATGGCCATCATGCTGCCCGTGGTGATTCCGCTGACGGTCGCTCTCGGGGGCGACGCGGTTCTACCGGGCGGAGCGAGCTACGGCGTATTGCTCGGCGCCACGGGGTCGGTGCTCGCCGGAGCGATCTTCGGCGACCACTGCTCACCGATCTCGGACACCACCGTTCTCTCCTCTACCGCGTCGGCGTGCGACCATGTGGATCACGTGCGAACCCAGTTGCCCTATGCGGTCCTGGTCGGGGGAGTGGCGATAGTCGTGGGAAGCCTGGGCACGTCCTTCGGCCTCCCCAACTGGCTGGCGCTCGTCGGCAGCGCCGGACTCCTGGTCGGATTCCTTTTCTGGAGGGGACGGACGGTGGGGACGTAGGCCGGATGACGATCACCTGAAGCGCTCCCTGCCCACCACCTGGAGCAAGGTCGGGCCGCGCCCGCCGTAGCCCTCGCCTACCGCCCAGTCGTAGGAGAAGAGCACCAGACCCCTGAACCCGTTCGCGCGCACGATGTCTATCTGGTCGAGCGTGCTCTCCGCAGTGTTCAGGTATGCGCCGAGCCCCATCCACGCCCCGTCGGGACCGGCGACCTGGAGCGTTTCGTCCACGAAGCTGCGAAAGCGATTCGCCGTGGAGGTGTAGGCCATGGGAACGACCAGGTCGAGGATGCCCTCGTCTACCCAGGCGCCCCAGTCCTGGTAGCGGTGCTCCATGGCGTCGGCTCGGCCCGAGCGCACCGCCGCCGAAACGACCATGGTCGGGTCCCGGGCCTTGATGTTGTGGTAAATCCAGCGCACCATCTCGGTGATGTTGGCCCGTTGGAACTCCCCCCACTCTTCGGGCAGGCGGTCGGCGAGGGCGAGAAGGTCGCCGCGGGCCTGCAGGGCGAGATCTTGGGGTGCCTCCAGCCGGGGCGCCAACCAGCGCCCGAACTCGCGAAGCGCGACCTGGGAATAGTCGAAGTCGCTTTGCGGCAGCCGGACGTAGTCGAAGTGCACGCCGTCGAGATCGTAGCGCTCCCGGAGCTCCAGGACGATCATCAGCAGGCGCGCCTTGGCCTCGGGATTGGACGGACTCAGGTAGACGCCCTCGATCTGGTCCGAGCGCTCCTGCGCGTACGTCATCAGACGCTCCACGAACTGCGGCTCGTAGGGACCGACGTGCGCCAAAGCGCGCGGAACGGCCAGCCACTCCGGGTTGGAGTGGAGCACGTGCAGACGGCTTGCGGGCATGCCCCGCAGCCCCCAGACCAGGTAGAGGTTGACCCAGGCGTGCACGTCGATCCCCCGCTCTCGGGCGAGCTCGACGGTAAGCGCAAGGGGGTCGAACGTCTCCGCCTCGGGAATGGCCTCCGCCCGCGGTTCCATGGTGGATCGGTAATACGCGTCCCCCCGGCCCCGCACCTGAACGAGTATGGTGTTGAAGCCCGACTCGTCGGCCCGTTCGACCATCGAGCGCACGGCGGCCGGACTCGTGAGGGTCGAGCGCACCACCCATAGAGCGCGCACCTCTCCGTCGGCGGCTGCACGTTCACCCGCGCCGACCGGGCGGGTTTCGACCGCGACCGTCTCGAGCGGAGGCGTCGGCGGACCGAGGGGCGCTGGCGCCGGGTCGGGAACCGCAGGAATCGCGAGTTCGGGTCGCGGTGCCGAGAAGAGGGCGCACGCGGCCATGGCGCCCGTCGCGAGCGCGACGAGCGGCCTGCGGCGAAACTCGCGCACGCGGCGAAATGGTGCGCCAACCCGTTTCATGCCTGCCTCCTTGTGGCGAAGAAGGACCGGAGAAGTCGGGCGGAGCGTTCCGCAAGCACCCCGCCGACAACCTCGCACCGATGATTGAGTCGTGAGTCCTGAAGGAGATTGCCGAGCGATCCGGCCATCCCCGCCTTGGGGTCGAAGGCGCCGAAGACCACCTGCGGCACCCGGGCGAGGACGATCGCGCCAGCGCACATCGCGCACGGCTCCAAGGTCGAGTAGAGCGTGGTACCGTCCAGACGCCAATCGCCGCGAAGCTTCGCCGCGCGTCGGAGGGCGACCATTTCGGCGTGACCGCTCGGATCCGAGTCGGTCCGGGTCCGGTTGGTCGACTCGGCGAGCACGCGACCGTCCTCGACGATGATCGCCGCCACCGGGACCTCGCCTGCCTCGGCCGCTCCGGCCGCGAGCTCGAGCGCACGGGCCATGAAGGCCTCGTCGGTCTTGCGGGACGCCGACAGCGCCGGGTCGGAGGACCGACCGGAGTCGACGCCCCCCTTGCCGGTTACAGTGCGACTCACACCCGATCCTCGGTCCGCACGAGCGCCTCGACCTCGACCACTGCGGCTCGGACCCGATCCAGCGCCCGGTCCCGCCCGAGAAGCATGAGAAGCTGGAAAATGTCCGCGCTGGCCAGCCTTCCGACCAAAGCCACCCGGAGCGGGTGAAACCACTTCCCCGCCCCGACTCCCTCGGCGGCGGCGAGCCTGCGGGTGGCCGCCTCGATGCCGGCCGGCTCCCAATCGGTCGCGTCGAAGAGCCGGACCATGCTCTCCAGACGAGGCTTCACCTCGTTCGGCCGCTTCCGCCAGTGCTTCTTGACGGCCTTCTCCTCGTAGACGATGTCGTCGCCCACCAGCGCCTCCAGTTGACGGGCGAGGTCCGAGACGTCGCGGGCGCGCCCCTTGTGCAGTCTGATCGCGTCCGCAAGGAAGGAGCTGTCGAGTCTAGGGCCGGATCCGCTCGGCTTCCGGGAAAGCACGGCGCGCACCGGACCGATCAGGTCGTTCGTGGGAGTCGCGGCGAGGTGCCTGCCGTTCAGCCAACGCAGCTTTTCCTCGTCGAAGACGGCTCCTTTCGCACCTACCCGCTCCAGCGTGAAGGCTCCGAGCAGCTCGTCTCTGGACATCACCTCTCGCTCGTCTCCCGGATTCCAGCCCAGCAAGGCGAGGAAGTTGAAGAGCGCGTCGGGAAGGATACCGTCCTCCGCGTACGCTCCGACCGAACGGGCGCCATGCCGCTTCGAGAGCCGCGAACCGTCGGGACCCAGAATGAGCGGCACGTGACCGAACCGGGGTACCCGCAATCCCAAAGCTCGGTAAAGGAGAATCTGCTTCGGCGTGTTCGAAAGATGGTCGTCCCCTCGGATCACGTGAGTGATGCCAGCTTCCGCGTCGTCGCAGGTGACCGCCAGGTTGTAGGTGGGAGTGGTGTCCCCCCTGAGGATCACAAGGTCGTCCACGTCGCGATGGTCGAAACGCACGCCGCCGCGGATCAGATCGTCCACGACCGTCTCCCCTTCCGGAACCAGAAACCTGATCGCGAAGGGCTCGCGATGCGTGAGGCGTCTCTCGAGCTCTTCGGAACTCATCTCCGCCGCCCGCCCCCTCGCGATCAGGCTGGGATGGCAGCGGCGCCGGGCGGCCTCCGATCTGAGCTCCTCGGGATCCGAGAAATCCCTATAGGCGAACCCCGCATCGAGGAGCTTTAGCGCGGCCGCCCGGTGGGCGTCGATCCTTGCGCTCTGGAATACGGGGCCCTCGTCCCAGTCCATGCCGAGCCAGCGGAGGCCATCCAGAATGGCTCGGGTATGGGAATCCCGGGAGCGGGAGCGATCGGTGTCCTCGATGCGCAGAACGAACTCGCCCCCCGAGCTCCGGGCGTAGAGCCAGTTGAAGATGGCCGTGCGAGCCCCACCCACGTGGAGGTGGCCTGTGGGAGAGGGGGCGAAACGGACTCGCATATGTTCGGGTCCGGTCAAGGTACGGATTCGGGTCGAGACGTGGCGGCAGAAGAAGATACCTGTGTGGCGGAAGATAGCCAAGCACCTCTGCGGGCGCGGCCGGGAAGAGATCGGGAACCTCGGTGGTGAAACGAGGCGGTGGGAGCTCGAACCGCCGCTACCGCAGCCGCCGGTGGTAGCTTAACCCGCATGGAACCGCTCGATTTCATCCGTGCACGGATTCGTGAAGATGTCGCCGCCGGTCTGAACGACGGCAAGGTGGTGACGCGCTTCCCTCCGGAACCGAACGGATACCTCCACCTGGGGCATGTGAAGGCGATCTGCCTCGACTTCGAGGTGGCGCGCGAATACGGGGGGCCGTGCAGGCTCCGCTTCGACGACACCAACCCGGGCACGGAGCGAGAGGAGTACGCCCGGGCCATCGCCGAGGACATCCGCTGGCTCGGCTTCCGCTGGGAGGGAGAGCCGCGGTACGCGTCCGACTACTTCGAGCAGATGTACGCGTGGGCCGAGGGACTCGTCGAGGCCGGCGACGCCTACGTCGATTCGCAGTCGCTCGACGAGATTCGCGAACAACGGGGCACGGTGACCGAGCCGGGCACGGAGAGTCCGTGGCGCGACCGCCCGGTCGCGGAGAACCTCGATTTCCTTCGTCGAATGCGGGCGGGCGAATTTCCCGACGGCGCGCACGTGCTGCGGGCGCGCATCGACATGTCGCACCCGAACATGCTCATGCGCGACCCGGTGCTCTACCGGATTCGTCACAAGCGCCACTTTAGGCGAGGAGACGCCTGGTGCATCTACCCGATGTACGACTTCGCCCACTGCCTGGGCGACGCCATCGAAGGCGTGACCCACTCCTTCTGCACGCTCGAGTTCGATAACAACCGCGAGATCTACGACTGGATCATCGATCGGGTGCCCCCGCCGGGACCGCGTCCGCGACAGTACGAATTCGCCCGTTTCGAACTCGAAGGCACGGTGCTATCCAAGCGACGCATCCGCCCGCTGATCGAGTCGGGAGCCGTGGACGGCTGGGACGATCCCCGGCTCGACACCATCCGAGGACTTCGTCGTCGCGGAGTTCCCGCCGAAGCTCTGAAGAGCCTGATGCGCATGGTCGGCGTGACCAAGGTCAACACCCGCGTGGACCGCGGCAAGTTCAACTATGCGGTGCGGAGCGCGCTCGATCCCGTGGCTCCGCGGGTCATGGCGGTGCTCCGTCCCCTCCGGCTGAGCGTCCGCGGCCTCGTTCCCGCCTCGATCCCGGCCCCACGCCACCCAGATCGCGCCGAAATGGGTACTCGTGAAGTGCCGATGGGCGCCGAGCTCTTCATCGAGTGCACCGACTTCGACGAGAAACCGCACCCCGATTTCCGCAGGCTGACCCCCGGCGGTGTTGTGAGGCTGCGCCACGGTCCGGTCGTCCGCTGCGACGACTTTGTGCGCGGAGAGGACGGCAAGGTCGCGAAGATCTTCGCTTCGGTCGCTGAAGAGGGAGCTCGTCCGAGAGCCACCATCCACTGGGTGAGCGTCGTCGACTCGCTCGATGCGGAGGTCCGGCTTTACGGCGAGCTCTTTACGGACGCGGAGGAGGGCGTCGTCAACCCCGACTCGCTCGAAGTGGTACGCGCCAAGGTCGAACCGACGGTGGCCGAGGATCAGGACGACACCCGCTACCAGTTCGAGCGACAGGGCTACTTCCGGCGCGACCCCTGTGCCGCGGAAGAGGTTGAGGCGAAAGGTATCAAACCGTTGGTGTTCAACAGGATAGTTACTTTGGCCGATGAGCCGCGTCGACCTCTAGACGAGGTCAAAGTCAGGGCGGCGGACGAGATCGAGCATGACCGGGTTCTCGAATGGAATAACGAGGCCGCTTCACTGATCGGCCGGATCGACGGATGGAGACGCACCCCCAACCCCCCAGCCTCTAACGACCCCACGCCCGCCGCCGGCAGCCCGCGGGCTCTTCTCGTCCGCTTCGACACCGCCCTCGCTGCGCTCAGGGCCTCTCTCAGCGAAGGAATCCCGAGCGCTGACGGCGAAGGGAGCGACGGCATCTCGACCGCTTCGGACCCATCCGACGCTGCACCCAACCTCACCGAGGCGGTCGCAAAACTGACGGCCGCCGTCCACGAAGTCGGTCGGCTAGCCGGCGAGCTGCCTCTGAACCTTCCGCTGCGGTCCCACCCCGAGTACGCGGTGTCGCGGTCGGAAAAGGCGGTCCGGGCAACTGCCGGGGCCATCAACGTCTTCTGGTCCCGGATGTCGCGCGGGGGTGAAAAGGCGAACCGAACGGAGGACACGCTGCGGAGTCTTGAAAGGGCGTCGGCGGGGCTGACGGGACTGGGAGATCGGCTCGGTAAGCTCCGTGAAGAATTGACCGACATGCTCGACGACGACGCCGACCTCTCGGCCGAGGACGCGGAACTGGCCAGGCTGGCGCTGGAGCTGCGGAAGCGTGCCGAAAGGAGTCAGGCGCCTCCAAGGACCGAACACCTCGATCTCGTGACGCGGACGGCCGAAGGCGTCTCCTTTCTGGTTCGGGGAGCGGGAAGACCCGGCGACGCGTTGAGTCGCATCGTCACCTGGGCTGCCACCGAACTGAGGGGAGTCCTCGCCGGCGGGGGCTACGCCAACCCGCCTTTCCCCCCGAGGGAGCTCAACCTGCTCTCCAACCTCGTCGACGACGGCAAATTGACCGCCGCCGCCGCCAAACAGGTGCTTTCACGTCTGGCCGAGCACGGCGGTACCGTCGAGCAGGCGGTCGCCGAGCTCGACCTGGATCGGCGCGAAAGCCCCGAACGGGTTCGCAAAGCCGTCGGACGGGCTCTCGCCGACCACCCCGACAAGGTAGCCGAGTACCGGGCCGGCCGGAAGGCCCTTCTGGGCATGTTCATGGGCGAGGTTATCGGATCGATGGGCCGGGGCGTCGACCCCAAGGCCGTCCGGGAGGAGCTGATCCTTCGGCTGAAATGAAGAACGTCGCGCCCCTCCCGGCATTCCGCTGAGATCCGCGAGGCACCGGGCGAGCGAGCGCCGCGCCGGACCAAGGGCCGCCGCCTGCGGCGACGGCCTGCGTCGGACCCTACCTGCCTCGGCTGCCTCTCTTCTTGGGCACGGCCTTCCGTTGGGTCGAGCCGGACGCGGCCGGCGGCGTGGCAGCAGCCTCGGTTCGTCCGCTCTTCGGCCTGGCGGTGCGTCCTGTCGAGCCCGAACCGGTCCGCGATCCGCCGGCGGGCTGGACTATCGCGCCGCCGCTTCGTCCGACCGTGCCGCCGCTCGAGCTCCCGCCCTGGGTGTAACCGCGACCCTTGACGGCACGTCCGCCGCCATCCGCCCTCGGCTCAACCACCACTCGGGTGGGATAGTAGTAGCCCGGGTTGTAGTAACCGCCGCCGTAGTAGTACGGGCTCCTCGGGTATAGGCCCCAGGCGCCGCGCGAGTAGTATCCGTAATTCCAGTAGGGGTCGCCGAAATAGCTGCGGAATCCGTACGGACCGTAGAGCCCGGGATAGTATCCCGCTACGCGGTTGTCCGGCACGACCTCGTCAATGCCCTCCGGATCGCCCGTGCCGATCACGAATCGGTTCGGGTAGGAGACGGCGACCATGACGTCGATGATTCCGGGCGAGACCCCGGCGTCCGCAAGAGCCACGAGATCGCCGCCGTCGAAGTCGAGTCCCTCGCCACGGGACGCGATCCAAGCCTCGACCGCCTTCCCATGCACCTCTCGGGTGGCTTCGGCGACGTCGTCGAGATCGATCGGACGCGAGGCGGAGATGCGTGAGGCGCGCACAGCCATCCCGATCCCCTCGGTGACGTCTTCGAGACCTGCCTCCGCGACGCGATCGGCGGAAGCCACGCGGTAGTGCTGCACCCAGGCGATCCGCTCGCCGTCGACATCGACGGAGTGGACGTCGGACCACTCGTTGGCGCTGGTTATGGCCATGATGCCGGACGACTCCTGGCGGGCGTCGGCGGCGCAGGTGAACGTGGAGCGGGTGAAGACCCTGCGGCCGTCGTCGGAGAAGCGCGAGGCTTCCTCGCCCGTGCAGCCCTCGATCTCGGCCGAACGCATGACGCCGTCGGCAACCAGCAGGTCGCTGGTAGACTTCTCGCCCTCCGCCCATGTGAAGATCTCGACGCCGGTCCCGTAGGGCACCACGCAGAGCATGCCGTCCGTCTCGGTCTCGCCCACCGGCTCCCAGCAACCCAGGAAGGAGGTCCAGCGAGCGTCGGCGAGCTCTTGTGCCGCGAGCGACTGTCCGGTCAGTGCCAGGGCTGCCAGCGCCCCGATCGCGAAGGCTTTCGTTCCGGTTCTCATCTGATCTTTCTCCCTTGCTTTAGAAGTTTACCGTCAGGCCGACGGCGACGCCGAACCCGGACATGTCCATGCCGTCCGTGAATCCGGCGAAATCCGACGTGGAGATGGGCCCCCGTGCCAGTCGGTACCTCGCTTCCATGTTGAGAGCTAGCCGCTGGGAGAGGCCGTAAACGGCGCCGGCCATCGCGTGCCCCGCGAATCCGCCACCGTCAGTATAGAGACGATCGTAAAAAATGTCCAAGGTCTCGTAATCCACCCAGTCGCCGTGCTGGTCCCATTCGTACCACGAATAGCCCGCTCCCCCGCCGAAGTAGAGGTTGGCGGTCCGGGGTACCCAGACGAAACGGCTGACCCGTCGGCCGCGATCGAACAGGTAGAACTTGGCGCCGAGATGCAGCGCGGCGGTTCTGAACCTCGTGTCCTGCTCGACGGGGTTGCCCCGGTTGTCCTCCCATTCCCGGAACTCGGATCTCGAGATCATGCCCGAGAAATCCATTCCGAGGACCATGTCCACGCGTTCGTTCGCTCTGATGCCCAGGTCCAGGCTCACGTGGGCTCCGGTAAAGTCGCTCCGGTTGAGCGTAAGGTGCCTGGTCGTGTGGTCGAAGATGTCGCCCTGCGCTCTAGGAAGGTAAACCCCTGCCCTGAAACTGAACGAGCCGACGGGGGGCTTGAACAGGAAACCGTCGCCCCCGGTCTGAGCGTGAACGGGTTCGTCCGGCGTTGCGGCGAACCCGAGCAGAACGGCGCCGGTGAAAGCGAGCGCGCGGATTCCGATGCTGCGGCGATGGAGAGCGCCTCCGTCTCCGAGGCGCCTCTCGGCCGTGGTTCCTGACATGGTTCCGATCCGTGGTTGAAGGTGCGTGACTCCCGGGTCCGGCCTCGGGTCACCTGTAATGACGTTGCAAACGGCGTGCCAGGCACATCGGATCGGAAAACGCGCATACGCATCGCGGATCGCAGGGACGAAACTAGAACACCCGGAGGAGAGCGCGTCCAAGCCGGGGCGCCCGCGTCCAATATTTCGGACAGGTCTCAAGCTTCGGCGGCGGAAGCAGGCAGGGCCGTCCCGGCCGCACTCGGTGGCCGCTCGCCGCCGACCATCCGCTCGCGCAATCTCTCGAAGAGACCGTAGAGGGCGGGTGTGGCCGTGAGTACGAAGAGGGTCGAGGAGAGCAGGCCGCCTATCAGAACAAGCGCCAGCGCGTCCCAGATGTTCGAGGTGCCCGCGCCTCCGAAAACCACGAGCGGGATCAGACCCAGCACCGTCGTGGTCGTGGTCATCAGGATAGGACGGACACGCTCGGAGGTCCCGGCGATGATCGCCTCATGCAAGCCGAGATGGGGTTCGCGCGCACGGACCCGGTTGATATGGTCCACGAGGAGTATCGCGTTGTTCACCACGATGCCGAACATCATGATGACCCCGACGTAAGCCTCCCTCGTGAAACCCTCTCCGGTGAGAAAGAAGATCAGAAAGACCCCGATAAGCGCCATGGGCACGGTCAGCATCACGCAGAGCGGCTGCAGGAAGGACTCGAAGAGCGCCGCCGTCACCATGAAGACGAGCACGAAGGCGATGGCGATCACCAGGTTGACCTGTCTTTGTTCGTCGGCCGATATGCGAAAGCCGCGCCGGTCGTCCGAGACCTCGTATCCCACCGGGAGCTCCGTAGACTCGATTACGCTCTCGTGCACTCGGTTGCCGAGCTTGGGAGGTCCGCGAAATTCGTAGGCGACGCGGCGCTCGTACTGCTGATTCACCCTCCTGATGGTCGCCAGGACGTCCCGCTGCTCGATGTGGACCACATCCCCGGCCCTGACTCTGCGGCCGTCGGCGGTCTCAAGCAGGGCTTCGCGCAGCCCGACGACGTCGATCATGCTCGCGCCTTCGAGCTTGATGGAGTACTGGATTTCGTCGCCTCCAAGCTTGATTCGACTGGCGCTCGACTCACCTCCCCGGATCGCGGTCCGCAGTTGGCTCACGATCTCGTTTACCGTAAAACCCAGTTGTCCGACACGGTCGCGGTCGATCCACACCGCGTACTCCGACGCCTTGTCCCGGGTGAACCAACCGCCCGAGGAGTTCGTGTCCACGTCCCGAATTCGCGAAATTCGTCTCAGCCTGTCTCCCAGCGCCTCGGCGATGTCGCGGACGCGCTCGTAGTTGTAACCGGTGACCGTCATACCGTACTGCGGCGCCCCCCCCCCTCCGCCGTAGAAGGAGGGCCCGTAACCGTAAACTCTGACCTCGGCGCCGGTGAAGGTGTAGGAGAGACCGGTGAGCTGCTCCTTGATCACGACGGGCACGTGGGTATTCTCGAGCTCCTCCGGGAAGGTCACGCGGATCGATCCGTCGGTCTGCCCGACCCGCGAAGTGAACTGCTTCACTTCCGGCATCTCGGCGAGCCGATCTTCGAAGTACTTCACAAGCATGTCGGTGCGTTCGAGATTGGCTCCGCGCGGCAGCTCCACGCGGATATCGATGTAGGTCTGGTTTCCGTATCCACCGAAATTAAAGATTCGGCCGCGGGTGACGTTTTGGTCGAAAAGGTAGTAGGAGCCGGCGAACACCAGCACCGTGAATCCGATGGCCGCCCAGGGACGGCGGACCGCGAACCCCACCAGGTCCCTGTAGAAGCGCAGGTAGAACGGCACCCTTGCGTTAGCCCGCGCGAGCGCCCGGTCCGAACGCCTCAGCATGCGTGTGGTCAGCGACGGGATGAAGGTGAAGGCGACGAAGATCGAGGCGGCGAGTGTGAGCCCCACGACTATGGCAAGCGGCACGTACAGTATTCTGAGCTCGCCCTGCATGTAGACGAACGGAATGAAGACGATCAGCGTGGTGAGCGTCGAGGCGAAGATGGCGAGCGCCACCTCCTTGGCGCCGTTGACGCCCGCCTCCCTGTGGCTTTCGCCCCGCTGCCAACGGCGAAAGATGTTCTCCATGACCACTATGGAGTTGTCGACGATGAGGCCGAAGCCCATCGCAAGCCCCATGAGCGTGAGAACGTTCAGAGTGAGGCCGCCGAAGTAGATGAGGTTGAGCGCGACGAGTACGCTGAAGGCTATGGTGGCGAAGATCAGAGCGGGCGAACGCAGCGAGCGCAGGAAAAGGAAGAGTCCGAAGAAGATCGCCACCGCGCCCAGGAGAGCCCGATCCCGCAGCTCGCTCATCTGGTCGTTGATCGAGCGGCTCTCGTCCTCCCCGAGTTCCAGCCGAGTCCCGTAGGGATTCAGGACGGCGAGCTCCGCGAGGCGGGCCTTGACCTCCTCGGCGACGCGCACGGCGTTCACCCCAGGTTCCCTTAACACCTGGAAGGTCGACGCAGGCTGCCTGTTGATGCGGTTGTGGGAAGTGCGTTCCTCGTATCCGTCGTAGACCCGGGCGACGTCCGCGACCCGCACGATCGTCCCTCCGGGCGATGCGACCACGGCGTTGGCGATCTCGTCGGCGGTTTCGGGGCGGTTTACGATGGTGATCGTGCGCTGATCCCCGCTCTCGCGCACCGCGCCGGCCTCCCGGACCAGATCCAGCTCGAGAATAGCTCTCCTGACCGCGACCTGGTTGAGACCGAGGGCCGCCACGGCGTCGGGATCGAGGCTTATCTCGAGATTGCGACGACGTCCGCCGTATGCGTAGACCTCGGCCACCCCCTCGATCCTCCTGAGCTCCGGGGCGATCACCTCGTCGATGTGTTCGCGCAGGGCCTCGAGCGTGTACGGTCCCCAGAAGGTGTAGGTCAGGAAGGTCGTCTGCTGGGACTCGAATTCCTGTGGCACGTATACCTGAACGGTCGGCCGGCTCGTTCCGTCCGGCAGCGTCTCCTCCAGCGAGGCCAGACGCTCCGAGAGATCGATGCGGGCGAAATCCATGTCGGTGTCGCGGTCGAACTCCACGGCGATTCTCGAAAAGCCCTCCTGCGAGGTCGACTCGATGCGCTCGACTCCGCGCACGCGATCGATCGCCGCCTCCAGCGGGGCGGTCAGGAACGCTTCCACGGTCTCGGGCGACGCGCCGGACCAGCTTGCGGTGACCGTGAGCCTGGGGAAGGAGGTGTCGGGAAGCAGCTCGAGCGGAATGTTGCGCCAGGCGAAGGCCCCGAGCAGCGCTATCGCCGTGTAGATCATCGTCACGGCGACGGGTCGTTTCAGGCTGGCTCGGATCATCCCGTTTCTTGAAGTTCGCCGACCGCGTTCCCGCGAACGGCACGCGAGATCGCCCTGCCGGCGAGCTGGGTGGTCTGGTAGACTACCGGCACCACGATCAGGGTAAGAGCGGTGGCGAGCACGAGGCCGCCGATTACCGCGATCGCCATGGGCGCCCGCAGATCCGAACCCCGGCCTATCCCGAGCGCCATGGGCACGAGGCCGAGCACGGTCGTCACAGTGGTCATGACGATGGGGCGAAGGCGAACCCGTCCCGCCTCAAGAATGGCCGCCCGCAGCCCCATCCCGGCGCTGCGGGCCTGGTTGATGAAGTCGACCTTCACGATGGCGTCGTTAACCACGATGCCCACCAGGATCACCACCCCGATCAGACTCATGGTGTTGAGCCCGTTCCCCGTGGCGGCGAGGAGCGCCACGGCGCCCACGAGGGCCAGCGGCACGGCGGTCAGAATGGTGAGGGGTTGCAGGAAGGACTCGAACTGCGCCGCCAGGATCATGTAGACGAGAAGCAGAGCGAGCAGGAACGCGAAGGTGAGGTCCCGGAAGGAGCGGCGCATCTCTTCGTTCTCGCCCCCGACCTCCCAGCGCAGCCGGGAGCTCTGCGGAATGTGCGCCAGCAACCCGTTCACCTCGGCTATAGCCTGGTCGAGACCGCCGCTTACGACATCGGCGTACACCGGGATCACCCGACCCTGGTCCTGACGGCGTATCTCCGCAGGTCCCAACGCGTCGCGGATGTGCACTAGCTCGCGTACCGGCACGCCCTGCACGAGGATGTCGTCAAGCGTCTCGCGCGAGTAGCGGAGTTCGTCGGGAAAGCGCACCACCACCCGTATTTTGCGGTCGAAGTCGACGAACTCGGTGGCGACGTTTCCCTGCATGGCGTTTCCCACCGCTTCGCTCACCGCTTGCGGACTGATGCCGTAGGAGGCGCAGGCGTCGTGATCGATCTCGATCTGGATCTGAGGCTGACCTCGCTCGCTGCCGATACGCACGTTTCCGAGCGAAGCGGCGCCGTCGAGCCTCTCCACCACCTCCTCGGCGAGAACGTAGGCGGCATCGAGATCCTCGGCGAAGATGCGGATGGCGACGTCGGCCTCGGATCCCCCCAGGACGGCGCCCAACGAGGTCACCTGCCCGGTTTCGACCGAGAGGTCTCCCGACGGAAGGCCCCCCGCCAAGGAGCGCATGCGCTGTGCGACCGGTCCGGTCGGCTGGCCGTCACGGAGCCTCACTTGGAGGTCGGCGGTGTGAAGCCCTGTGGCGTCGGCATTCTCCGCGTAGGCGCGGACATCCCGTCCGACGGTCGAGAACACGGCGTCCACCGACGGGTCGCTCCTGGCAAAATCTTCGATCGTGGAGGCCGTCTCCAGAGTGGCGTCGAGAGCGGTGCCCTCCTCCATCTCCAGACGGAGCGAGAATGCGCCCTGGTCGACCGAGGGCAGAAGGTCGCGAGGCAGCGAGAGGGCAAGGGCGGCCGAGCCGGCCAGAGCCAGGACGCAGCCGAGGAAGACGGCGGCGGCCCGGTCGAGCGACCATTCGAGGACGGCATGATAGCGGGAAGCGACTTTCTCGAAACCTCGGTCGAATGCGGCTGAGATCGGGTCGAGGATCCTCGCCGCCACACCCGCCCAGAAACGGAGCAGCGCGACCACGAAGCGTACGAGGGCGATGACGGCCCGAGGAAGGAGCAGCAAGACGAAGAGCGACGCCCGACCGAGCTTCGTCCACCAGCGGCCGGGCGCGCGCTCGGGGACCTCCGCCTTCATCTTCTTCCTTTCGGCGAGTGCGAAACGTGAGGCGATGGAGGGCAACAGGCTCAGCGCCACGACGAGAGAGGTCAGGAGCGAGAAGGCCACGACGAGAGATAGATCCTCGAAGAGCTCGCCGGCCACTCCCTCCACGTAGACGATCGGCCCGAAGACGGAGATGGTGGTAAGCGTCGAGGCGGTGATCGCCCCCTGGACCTCGCGGGCGCCGTCCGCCGCCGCCGCCATCATGCCTTTCCCCAACTCCTCCCGGTGCCGGAAGATGTTCTCGAGGACCACGATGGAGTTGTCGACCAGCATGCCGACCCCGAGGGCGAGTCCGCCCAGGCTCATGATGTTGAGCGAGGTGTCGAAGGCCTCCATGAGGGCGAAGGTGCCCACGACCGAGACCGGAATGGCGAGGGCGATCGCCACCGGATAGCGCGGATCGCGCAGAAAGAAGAAGAGGACGACGAAGGCGAGCACTCCACCCAGGACCAGCGCGTTGACCACGTTGTCGATGGAGTCCGAGATGAAGCCCGCCTGGCTGTTCGCCACGTCGAGCCGGACCCCGGTGTACTCCTCGCCGAGGATCGCGAGGGACTCTTCGACGAGCTCCGCCACGATCACGGTGTTCGCGCCGGCCTCCTTGAAGACCAGCAATCCGACCGACTCCACGCCGTCGTAGCGGGCCACCGACTCCCGATCCGCGAATCCGTCGACCACCTCCGCCACGTCGGACAGCCTGACCTCGCGGAAGGGCGGATTGGGCTCTCCCTCAACCGCCGGGGGCGTCTCGCGGGCCACGATCACGTCGCGGATCTCCTCGACAGTCTGGAACTCGCCGAGCATGCGCACCGGGTAGCGGTACCGGCCCTGCATTATGCTCCCGCCCGGCGAGCTCACGTTGGCCGACGCGAGGGCCTGGGCTATCTGCGCCGGTGAAATTCCGTAGGCCTCGGAAAGAGCGCGGTCGACGTTCACCTGGATCTCGCGATCAAGGCCTCCGGTCACGGCGACCTGAGCCACGCCCTCGAGTTGCTCCAGCCTGCGCCGGAAGACGGTTTCGGCGAGCTCCTTGGTCTCCCACAGATCCGCGCCACCGGAGACCGATACGGTCATGACGGGCTCCGATTCGGGATCGACCCGCAGGATCGTCGGCCGGGTGGCGCTCTCGGGCAGTCCGCCGCGCACGTTGTCCATCCGCTCGCGGAGGTTGAGCATGGCGAAGTCCATGTCCGTTCCCCAGCGCAGGTCGAGCGTCACCAGGCTCACACCCTCGCGGGAAACCGACTCGCTGTCCGCCACGCCGGGAATGGCGGCGGCGGCGGCCTCCACCGGCTCGGTCACCAGACGCTCGATCTCCGCGGGAGCGACGTCCGGATACGAGGTGAAGATCACCAGGCGCGGATACGAGATGTCCGGCAGCAGGTCGGTGGGCAGACGGCTGTACGAGATGATCCCCAGAAAAACCACGGCCAGGAAGAGCATCCAGACCGCGACCGGTCTGCGCGTGGCGATCTCCGGGAAGGAGGCCATCCTAGTTTCCGCTCGGCGTTTCCGCCCTGATCGGCCCGGCGACCGCCTCCTCCAGGGAGATAAGGGCTTCGTGGAAGGAGAACCCCGCCGTGATCACGCTCCTGCGGGCCGTGGCCTCGGCTTCGATGCCGGCGCGCAGGTCGGTAAATGAACGCGCACCCAACCTATACTCCTCGCGGGCCAGTTCCAGCGCTTCGACCGCGATCCGATGCGCCTCCTCCTCGAGCGTCAGCGTCTGCCACTGGTTTTCCAGAGCCAGAAGGGCACTCCTCACGGTGCGTTCGACCTCCAGCCGCGTCTCGCGTTCCGCCTCCGCCTGGTTGACGTACGAAACCGAAGCGCTCTCGTCGTTCACCTGATCGCCGAAGAAATTGTCGAGGAAGGGAAAGGAGAGCCCGACGTAGAAGCTGTAGTCGAGATCCTCGTCGAAGCTGAAATCGAAGAGCGAGGTGCGCTCGGTGCCCTGCGACCGCCGGTAGACATTTGCGCTGAGGGAGAGGTTGGGCCACCAGCGGGTTTTCGTCCGGTCCAGGCCCAGTCTCGCCTGGGCGAGCGAATGCCTGGCCTCCCGCATGCTGGGGTTCCCGTCCAAGGCGCGCGCGACAAGCTCGTCCGCGTCGAACGCCGAGGGGTCGAACGCCGGCGTGGGAGCGTCAGGCAGGACGAAGGTGTTGGAGGGATCGGCCCCGATGTAGGACGCCAGCGCGAGAACGGCCTGATCGTAGTCGCCCTGAGCTCGGTGCAAAGTCGCCCGTTGCTGCTCGACCGCGAGCTCCGCTTGGAGAACGTCCACGCGGGACCTGAGCGCGAGCGCGTAGAGCTCCTGCGCCGCCTCGAGGTCGTTTGCGCGAGCCTCCACCAAGGCGGTCTCCGCTTCCACGACCGCCACCTGTCTGAGCACCTCGAGATAGAACCTCTCGACCGCGACCTTGAGGTTGAGGTCGGCTCTCCGCAGTGAAAGGTCGCGTCCGCGGTTGGTGAGCTGCTGGCCGCGATGCCGGTGGAACACGTCGAGCCCCTGGGTCTGCCAGCCCACGCTTAGCGACTGGGTGGTTCCCGAGAAGTAGGTCCATCTCGCGTCGGGGCGCGAGATCGGATCGCCGAAGTTGTCGGTGGCGATACGCTGGAGGTTCCCGGAGAAGTTCGTGTTGAATAGCGAGAGGCGGGTCTGCGGTAGGAGTTGATCGAAGAGCGTTCTGCGACTCTCCACCGGGTTCAGACGGAGATCGTTCTCGGCTCTGCGGTAGGTCGGGTTGTTGGTGAGCGCTTCCGAGATCGCCTGTTCGAGCGTGAGGTGCACGGTGTCGGCGGACTCCGCCGCGGCCGACTGGAGGGCCATCGCTCTGGTGGGTGCCGCTGCGGCCAGTAAAATGGCGAGCGTTCCGGCCCCGAAAAGAGTCACCTGGACCGAGGCCCCGGACCGGGCCGGCCTTCCAAGGCGTGTTCCGATGCGCATCATTCCTCTCCTCCGTTCCCGTCGTCCTCGACGAGCGTGACGGGTACCCCGTCGCCGAGGAAGTGGTGGCCGTCGACAAGCACGATCTCACCCGGCTCGATCATGCCGGTTTCCGGTCCCTCGGCCAGAATCTCGACGTGAGTGGCGTTCTCTCTGCCGGGGTTGACGTATCGATAGCGGCCGACGCCTTCGCCGTTCTCGTCGGTCTCGTAGACGAGGACGAGGAAGCGACGCATGCCTTCTCCGCGTTCCAGAAGCGCGGCCTTGGGTATGATGATGCGGTCGGGCAGCGCTTCGGCCGCGATCGACACCTCCGCATACATCCCCGGCTTGATCCGCAGATCCGGGTTCGCGACGACAATGGTGACCTTCCCGGTCCTCAGTTCGGGGTCCACGAGCGGGTTGATGGTGGCCACGGTTCCCGTGAAGACCTCTTCGGGGAAGGCCGCGAACGTCATGGTGGCGGCACGTCCCTCCCTGACCCTACCGAGGTCGCCCTCCACAACCTGAGCCTCCATCTTGACCGGGTGCGGCTCTATGATGGTCACTACGTCCGAGCCGCTCGACACCCACTGGTCCTCGACCACCTTCACGTCGGCCAACAGACCGCTGAAGGGGGCTGCCAGCCGCGTGCGACCCAGCCGCATTTTCGCCTGGTCGAGGGAGACGCGGGCCTGTTCGAGGCCGCTTCGCGCCAGAGCGTTGCGCTCGCGCTCCTCCCTGAGCTCCGGGTCCTCGGTGCGATCGTCGAAGAGCGTTATTTCCCTGTAGTCGGCGTAGGCCCGCTGCAAATCGGACTCCGCCTGGGCCACCTCCATGGCGTATTCGGTGGTGTCGATCGCGAGCAGGAGATCGCCTCCTCTCACGAACCGATTCTCGCGGAGGTTGACCGCCATGGCGATTCCGTCGGCTTGCGCTCGGAGCGTCACCCGGCGGAAGGCCTCGGCGCGTCCGCTCGATTCCACCTCGATCCAGAGCGTGTCGCGAACGGCCGTCGCTCCCGTGACCTGGGACGCGCTCGCCACCAGCCCCTCGCCTTCCTGCTCCATCTGGTCGAGTGGGAAGAGGTCGGAATCGTCGCCGCCGTCCGCCGGGTCGCGGTTGTTCCACCACCAGATCCCGGCAGCGATGGCGCCTGCAACGACGACGGTGCCGAGCACGGCTTTGAATATCGACATCTTATGGGGTCCTCTTGATTGCGATCATCTGGTCGGTCTTCCTCCCGCCGCAGCGACGTCGTCCACGAGTCTGACCTTGGTCTGGTGGCTGAGGTAGTGGTGTCCGTCAACCAGAACGATCTCGCCCGGGTCCACGATTCCGTTTTCGGGCCCTTCCCGCACCAGCTCGACATGCGTGATGCTCTCTCGCCCCAGGTTAACGTAACGCCAGTCGCTGAAGCCGAAGTCACCCTCGGGAAGATAGATGAAAACGACGTGGCGATCCAAGGTCTCCGAGCGTTGCAGGACCGCCGAGCGAGGAACGACCAGGCGGTCCGGAAGCGCCTCCACATCGAGCAGCACGCGGGCGTGCATACCCGGAAATAAGCGCAGATCGGGGTTGGCAAGGCTGAGCACCGCCCTGCCCGTCCGCTCCCGGGAGTCGATCACCGGATTCACTCTCGAAACCCGCGCCTCGAGCGTGTCGCCGGAATACGCCGCGAGATTGACCCGGGCGCGCCTCCCAGCCTCCAACTTGTTGAGCTCGCCCTCGGGCACTTCGACTTCCACCTCCACCGAGGAGATGTCCAGCACCGTGAGCAACTCGGCTCCGGGGTCGATCCGTTCTCCCACCGCGACCCTTATGTCGGCGATCTTCCCCGCGAACGGCGCGGTGACGACGCTCCGCGCGAGCTTGAGCTCCACCCTCGCCAGATTGGCTCGCTCCCGTTCCAACCCGCTCATGACGACAGCCGCGTTCGCACGACTCTCCTTCACCGACGGGGAGTCGTTCTCGTCACCGGATTCGATCAGCCGGTCGTACTCGGCTTCCGCAACGAGCAGTTGCACGCGGGCCGTGGCTAGTTCGAGCAGGGTCTCTGTCGAGTCGATGACCGCCAGCGTCTGCCCGCGTCTCACCAGCTCGCCCTCCCTGACCGCGAGCGAGAGCAACTCGCCCGGTACCCGAGCCTCAAGAGCCTGCCGCCGCAAAGCTCTTATCCGGCCGGCCGCACCGACCTGGATCCAGAGCGTGTCGCGCACGACCTCGACGCCCTTCACCGGCGTGGGGTTGTCGGCGCTGAAGAGCTCCGCGCTCGCGACCTCGGGCGGCGGCGCCTCATCCTCGGGCGCGCCGAGAACCTGCTCTTCCTCCTCGTCGGGCCTTGTGGTGACGTGCAGCCTCCACGCCACGGCGGCCACGACCGACAGGAAGGCCGCAGCCAGAACTAGGAACGACCTGGTGCTAGACGAGGAAGATGGTGTGCTCATGACAGGTAGCTTAGCGGTAAAGGCCCTTCACGTAAGCGTCGTTTCGGGACATCGGCGCGGTGCCCGTCCCTAGCCGTCCCGTCAGGCGCCCGCACTGCCCCCGTACCTTTCGCTGACGTAACGGTCTAGAATTCCCTTGAACTCTTCGATGAGGCCCGACCCCTTGAGGGTTGTCTCGTGGCGACCGTCCACATAGACCGGCGCCTTGGGTTCCTCGAAGGTTCCCGGCAGCGAGATACCGATGTCGGCGTGCTTCGATTCGCCGGGACCGTTCACCACGCAACCCATGACGGCGACACTCATCTCCTCGACGCCGGGGTATTCGACCCGCCACTCGGCGATCGAGTCTCGAATGTGCGCCGTGATCTGCTCGGCCATCTCCTGGAAGAAGGTGCTGGTCGTGCGCCCGCAGCCCGGGCAGGCCGTGACCTGCGGCTCGAAATGCCGGATGTCGAGGGCCTGAAGGACTTGCTGAGCGACGCGGACCTCTTCCGAGCGGTCGCCCCCGGGCCGAGGGGTGAGCGAGACCCGGATAGTGTCGCCGATGCCGTCGAGCAGTAGCGGCGAGAGCCCGGCCGCGGTGGCCACGATCCCCTTCGACCCCATCCCCGCTTCGGTAAGACCGAGGTGGAGGGCGTAGCTCGCTCGGGCCGCCAGTTTTCGGTAGACGGAGATCAGCTCCCGCACCTTGGATACCTTCGCGGAGACCACGATCCGGTCTGCGGCGAGTCCGGTCTCCTCGGCGAGCTCCCCCGAACGGACCACGCTCTCGACCATGGCGTCGAGCACGACCGCTCCGGCGTCCTTCGGTTGGGATCTCCTGGCGTTCTCGTCCATCATCTCGGTAAGCAGGCGCTGGTCGAGAGAACCCCAGTTGACACCGATGCGCACGGGCTTGTCGTGTTCGATCGCGACCTGGACGATGCGGGCGAAGTTCTCGTCTCGCCGCTTCGCCCCCACGTTGCCTGGGTTGATGCGCAGCTTGGCGAGCGCCCGCGCCGTCTCGGGATGGCGGGTCAGGAGAAGGTGGCCGTTGTAGTGAAAGTCCCCGACGACAGGAGTTCGGTATCCGGCGTCTCGAAGGCGCGCCACGATCTCGGGGACGGCACGAGCGGCGGCGTCGTTGTTGACGGTGATGCGGACGATCTCGCTGCCGGCATCGGCCAGAAGACGGACCTGATCGAACGTGGACTCGGGGTCGGCGGTGTCGGTGTTGGTCATCGACTGCACGATGACGGGGCCACCGCCGCCGACGGTCACGCCGCTCACATCGACGGCGTTGGTCTGGTGCCTCATATTGCCGTTCATGATACTAACTTTCGTGCCCGTGAATCCATGATATTCGCCGGAAGGAGGTTCCCCATATCACGTAGCGATCGGACGCCCCTTGGGCAGCGGATCGCCGGGGGCGCGAACACTTACGTACCCCGAAGCTTCGGAGGGGTGGCAGAACGGCTAATGCACCGGTCTTGAAAACCGGCGGGCGAGAGCCCATGCGGGTTCGAATCCCGCCCCCTCCGCTGGCTCGTCCGAAATTGCGCCCGACTGCCGGCCTGCATGAGGCAGGCCGAAGAGCCGCAAACGAGAACCGTACACAAGGAGGCGTCGATGCTCGAACCCATTCAGTCTCGGGACCCTGCCCGGACGGACGGGGGACCGGGACGTGCGAGGTGACCGCGCTCGAGCGGATAGAGGTCAAGAACGTGAACTGGCCGGGGGGTACGGCTTGCGGGCGTGGACGTCCACATGAGCACGCATCTGGAACTCGGCTAGAGGATAGTCTCGCTGGGGGCGGGCGTCACCTACCTGGTCGACTTCGTGGTAAGAGCTCTCGAGGTGAACGGCGCCGAGGTTTTCGGTGAGCAGCAGGGCGCGGGCAGGTTGAACTGGAACAACCCCATCGCGCCTCCTCTGCCCCGATGGAAGGCGCGCGCATCGGCCGGTAATCATGCCGATAGGTTGAGCGCGGTCGCCTACGACGGCTTCACCCACAGCCACAAGGGGCGGCGCATCAAGATGTCGGTGACCTGGCAACCGTACTAGCCTGCGACAATGCCGAGCGCCCCGGCAGCCCTACCGGCGCGGTTCTTGGCCGCCCTCCATGCTCGCGCCGGACGATCCATGGGTGGCTAGTGGCGGAAGAGCCGGCGCCCGGTGCGCACCATGGCGATGCCGTGCTCGTCGGCCGCGGCGCTTACCTCTCCGTCGCGCTTCGAACCGCCGGGTTGGACGATGGCGGTCACGCCGACAGCGGCGGCGGCGTCCACACCGTCGCGGAACGGGAAGAAGCCGTCCGATGCCAGCACGGAGCCCGTCAGGTCGAGGCCGGCTCTCCGCGCTCGCTCGACGGCCGCCCTGGCCGACTCCACTCGGCTCGTCTGCCCGCCACCGATCCCAAGCGAGGCCCCTCGTCCGGCGATCAGGATGGCGTTCGACTTTACTCCGTAGACGGCCGACCAAGCGAAGCGCAGATCGAGCTCCTCCCGGGGTGAAGGCGGGCGGACGCTCATCACCTCCCAGCCGTAGGAACTCTCGGTTGACGTGACGTTCCCCTCCGGCGAGCCATTCTCGCCTGCAGATAGGTTCCTTCTCTTTGCCGTAGGGGCGTCGGAAGCGGATCTCTCCGTTGATGCCGGATCGAACCCGGGCGGGACCGATCCCCGCTGAGCCAGCACGCCTCCCCAGACCGATCGCAACGAAAGCCGGCTCGCTGAGTCGGGCCGGCCGCTTCTCACTCGCGACCGATCTCCGTGGACGAGGAGCCGCAGGTTCTTCTTGCGGCTGAGCAGGTCGAGAGCCTGGGAAGCGTATCCCCTGGCGGCGATGCATTCGATGAAGAGCTTCGACATCAGCCGGGCGCACTCTTCGTCGACGACCGTGTTCACGGCCACGACCGAGCCGAAGGCGCTCTCGGAGTCGGTGCGCAGGGCCTTCGAATAGGCATCCGCCACCGTGTCTCCGATGGCGATCCCGCATGGCGTCGCATGCTTGACGATGCAGACGGCGGGACCGTGGTAACCGGCGAACGGCGAAAGAGAGAACAACGCACCGTCGAGATCCAGGAGGTTGTTGTACGAGAGGGCCTTGCCGTGGAGCTGCTCGAAGGGAGCCCCTGCTCCGACGGCCTCCGGATAGAACGCGGCGGGCTGGTCGGGATTCTCACCGTAGCGGAGGTGGATACCGCCCGAAAGCCGGAGGTCGAGCTCGGGAGGCAGGGCCAGGTCCGGCCCGGAGACGGCCGGTTCGGAAGCTGCCTTTTCGGAAGCGGGGCCCGATTCGGGGGCGGCCCCGTCGGCATCCGCTTCGCTCCGCTCTGCGAACCACTCGGCGATGGCGGAGTCGTACTCGGAGAGGTGAGCGAAGGTGCGTCTGGCCAGCTCGACGCGCAAGCGGGCGGCACCGGGTGCGTCGAGCGCCTCCAGGACCCGGGAGTAGTATGCGGGATCGGGCACCGGCCAGACGTCGCGGTGAGCCTTCGCGGCGGCCCGCAGGAGGGTAGGTCCGCCAACGTCGATCTCCTCCACGATCCGGTCCCGGTCAGCGCCTCGGGCCACCGTCTCGCCGAAGGGATAGAGGTTGACGGCTACAAGGTCGATGGGAACATAGCCCGCCCGCTCCATCTCCCGGGTGTCGTCTTCGCGGTCGCGGCGGCAGAGAATGCCGGCGTGGACGGCGGGATGGAGGGTCTTCACCCTTCCGTCCATCATTTCCGGGTGCGAGGTCACGTTCGCCACCTCCGTGACCGCCAGTCCGGCCTCGGCAAGCGCTCTTGCCGTTCCCCCCGTGGAGACGATCTCGAAGCCCCTCTCGGCCAAGCCGCGGGCGAAATCGACGACCCCCGCCTTGTCCGAGACCGAAATCAAGGCTCTTCTCTTGTCGCCGGACGCAGAAAGACTCTCTGCCGGGATACGGTTTTCGGGGGAAGCGCGGTTCACGGCTCTGCTCATTTGGCGATGTGGAGGTCGGATGCGGCGTTCGTCGAAAGATCCCGTACCAGCAGGTCCAAGGTCCTCGGATAAAGCCGGTGCTCGACCCGGAGAACCCGTCTTGCGAGCGACTCGGGGGTGTCTCCTTCAAGGACCGGCACTTCCTCCCGGTCGATGACGGGACCCTTGTCGTACTCCTCGGTGACGTGGTGGACCGTCGCACCGGTCACCCTCTCGCCCGCCTCCAGAACGGCACGGTGAATGCGAATCCCGTACATGCCTTCTCCTCCGAACCTGGGAAGGAGCGCGGGATGAATGTTCACGATCCGTCCCCGAAAGCGTGCGATCACGGCTTCGGGCACCAGACGCAGGTATCCGGCGAGACAGACGATGTCGGCCCGCAGATCGGAGAGCGCGCTCAGTGTCGCCCCGGAGACCTCTTCCGCAGTCCGCCCCGCAGTCGGAACGACGCGCACCGGGATGCCGAGCCGGTCCGCCCGGACGGTCGCGCCGACTCCGGCCCGGTTGGTGACGAGTGCCACCACTCGCCAGAGTCTTACGGGCGGTTCGTAGGCGGCGAGGGATTCGAAGTTGCTGCCGCTACCGGAGGCGAAGACGACCACGCGCAACTCCTTCGCGGCGTCGCCCACCGGCTCCGCCCGTCGATTCACCTGCCCGGGCTTGGGCAGAGTCCTTGCAGGAAAGGGTTGTGCGCTCGTTCCTCGCGCACCGAGGTGGAGAGTCCGTGCCCGGTGTGGAGAACCGTAGCGTCGGGGAGGGTCAGAATCTCATCCGCGATCGTGCGCAGCAGGACGGCGTGATCGCCTCCGGGAAGATCGGTGCGACCGATGGAACCGCTGAAGACCACATCGGCGACGATGGCGAAGCTTCGCGCGTCTTCCTCCACCAGAATCACGTGGCCCGGGGAGTGGCCTGGCGCGTGCCTCACCTCTAAGGAGCTCTCCCCGACCCTGAACGATTGCCCGTGGGCCAATTCGTGCGTGGGGGGCGGCGGGGGTCGCAACTTGACACCGAGATGCGCGGCCTGTACGACCGCCCAGTCGTAGAGCGGACGGTCCGCCGGGTGGAGGTGAATCGGCACCTCCGGATGGCGGTCCCGAACCGGGGCGAGGCCCTCCACGTGATCGGCGTGGGCATGAGTCAGAAGGACCGCGACTAGGTTCAGGCCGTCCTCGTTGACCTTTCGAAGCATGTCGCCCGCGCCCGCGCCCGGGTCTATGGCGACGGCGTCAAGGCTGTGCGGGCACCAGGCCAGCCACGTGTTCTGGTCGAAGACCCCGGCGGGAAAGCGCTCTACACGCATCTCATGAGCGGTAAGAGGTTGCGGGGTACCGTCTGCGGAGGACGTCGAAAAGGAGTGACGCCCGAGGGATCGCGACCAAGCGGGAGCCCGCAGGTACGGCGTCAGACCGTGAACGAGCTCCCGCAACCGCAGCCTCCGGAGGCGTTCGGGTTGCGGAAGGCGAACCCCTGTCCCATGAAGCTCGACACATAGTCTATCTCGACACCATCGAGGTACTGCGCCGAGAACGGATCCACGAAGACCTGCACGCCGTCGATCCTGAGGATCTCGTCGTCGCTTTCGGGGCCGTCCTCGATGTTGAGACCGTACTGGAACCCGGAGCACCCTCCGGGAAGCACCGCCACGCGGAGGCCGGTGTCGGTGTCGGAGCCGTGCTCCTTCATAAAGTCGTGCACCTTCGAGGTGGCGGCGGCGGTCAGTTGCAGCATGGGCTTGTCCGGGATCGCGTCGAACGGCCGGGTCGGGCCGGGAGGACAAAGGTCGCCGGACGGAGGGCGGTCGTCAAGACGGTGATTTCGATTTGACACGGTGATTCCGATTTGACACGGTGATTCCGGGGTAGCGAATGGAACGCCCCCCGGCTAGCCCGGTCATGCCGGTCCGAGGTCGTCGATCTCCACGAACGCCGCTAGACCGTCGGGGCCGAACGCCGCCAGCATCGCGGTAGCGCCGGCCGGAAAGGTGCCTACGTACCTGCCGTCGGACGTGACTACGTCGATGAGGGCCGGGTCGGTGGACCGCCCGTGCTCGTCATGATTTCGATGTCGACCATGCGCTCCTGCATAGCTCCCGGAGGACTCCACGCATTGGTGATGGTCCAGACAACGGCTTCCCTTCCATCGAGCTGCACCCGATGTATCTCGCGGGGCCCTTCTCTGTCGGTCATGCGCATATCCATACTCACCGGATCGAAGCTCGTGCTAGCGACCCGTCGGACTACGGAAAGAAGGGAGCCGGCACCGCTCTGGGTGAACCGCCGATGTTCGACGGTCACACCGGTTTCGCCCTGCGACGAGGCCGAACCACCCCTTCGGACTCATGACTCTGTCTCCTTGGGGTGCTCAAACCATACCTCAAGCTCTTGCGTCAGGCCTTCCAGCGAGAAGCCGGTCGCCCAAACCTGGAGCAGGCATCGGAGAAGCACTCCCAACCGTGTCAGACAGACGAACGTGCCAACGACGAGGCACGGAACCATCACGCTTAGGGCTATGACCTGCCCAACCGCGCCGCCAACGCCAATGGCTCCCGCAATCACGGAACCGAAAGTTAGTATGGTCCATGTAACCCGAACCACGTTCGGAAAGGGACGAGTGATGGTCTTGGTGTCCAACGTCATGTCGCAACCTCGGACTGCACCCACTCACCTTGCAGTTGATCGAGCGGGTGCCGCAACCTCGGTGAGCAGGCGAAAATCTCTTTAATGAGACAATTGACAAGATCCTTGACAGAACTCATGAAATCGGCACCGTCCACGGCCACTGATGCATTAGACGCCATCAGGGTACGAGAGGGCTCGGATGACCTCGTCATGCCTGAAATTGAGAGACGGCGGAGCAGCCCTGGTATTCCATATTCGCCAGAGCACTCACGGGTGCGTGCGAAATCTCGACGCGGAGACGCTGACGATCACCGCCCTTCGTTGGGATGACCGCAGAGCCATGATCGGGAACGGCGACCTCTTCCCGATTCACGGCCAGATCATCCTCGAGGGTCTGCGGAGAGATACCAGCCGGGGCACCGATGAGTGGGAGGGGAGCGACCACGGCGAGCATAATCGGCGGGATGAGCTTGGCGAACAGCTCAATTAGGGGGGGTAGCATTTCATCTCCCGAGCATTCGGCCCATGTAAAAGGTAGTGACGGTTCGAAGGTCACTATGACCATGATACAGCCCGCAGGAGCTTAACAGGTTTCCGCCGGGGTGGCAAGGTCCGTTTTTTCGGACGCGGAAACGGATCGTGAGATCTCGACCACATTCCGGGTTTCCATTCCAGCAGCCAGCACGACACACCCGTCCACCCCCCTCCGTTCGCGTCTCGAAGAACCTCGGCCCGCAGTCCTTGACCGACTGTCTGTCGCTACGCTCCGGGCGGTCAATTGGGTCTCCGCGTTCGGCCCCACGGGGATCACCGCGGTTCCCGAGGGGTAGCGGTCGGAGCATCCTGATCCGCTGGGACCGGACCCGACTCAACAATGGGGCAAGATGAGAATTCGCGGACCGATCCTGATCCTGGCAGCGATCCTCGCGGCGGGATGGAGCCCACTTTGCGCTCAGCTGACTCTGGGCGTGAGGGGTGGGGTGACCGTGCGCACCATGCGGATCACTCCCGAGCTCCCCTGGCTGAGGGGAGTGTCTCCCAAGCTCGGAGCGCACGCGGCCGCGTTGCTCGGCTATACCTTCAGCGATCCTCGGGCGATTTTCTTGGAGATCGGGTACACCCAACGAGGCGCGAAGCTCAAGCTCGTGGATTACGATGTGTTCTACGACGCCACCTGGGGTTACGACTACGTCGACGTATCGCTGCTTGGCAGGACGTCCTTGGGCCCCGGCTATCTCCTCGCCGGGCCGACCATGGGATTCCGCACCGCGTGCTATACCAATATCCATTCACGGTCATCCTGCGAGATGGTCGACGCGGTATATCGAGAGAACGATTTCCTCCTGACCGGGGGAGCGGGGATGGTTTTCGACATCGGATCCTCCAAACTGATGGTGGAGGGTCTCTACAACCTGGGTCTCCTGGACATCAACAACACCGAGGAGCACATCACCGCCAGGCATCGGTCGTTCGTGCTGCGGGCCGGAGTGGACTTTCGGCTCGGCCGAACTTCCCCCGCTCCGAAGCGGGCGACCGGCTATTCCAGCTTTCCCACCGCCCGAGCCACGGCCTGCGCGACCCCGGACTGCTCGCAGTGGCGGACGGTGCGCGGATCGAGCACCAGTCGGTCGTCGACAATGCGGGCGACAACGGGCGGCTCTCCCTGGCGAAGGGCTTCGGCAATGGTTTCGGGATCTCCCTCTGCGGGATCGAGGAATACGGCGTGGCCGGGAAGGTGCGCATCCGGGCAGGCTCCTCCTCCGACAAGTCCCGTGACTTCTCGCACATCCGCCCCGACACCGTTGGTGCGGAGCTCCGCGACGATCGCTTCGGCAGCCCGCCAAAGGGATGCCTTGGAGACGGTGAGCATTTTCAGCGCCGGCACTTCGGTCCTGCTCCACTCGGGATCGCGGTGGAGTCGCAGCACGGCCTCGAGCCCCGCGAGCGTGACCTTGTCAACCCGAAGAGCGCGACAGAGCGGGTTCCGCCGCATGCGCCCGACGTGTTCCCGGCTCCCGACGACGATCCCCGCTTGCGGTCCCCCCAGGAGCTTGTCGCCGGAAAAAATGGTGATCTGGGCCCCGGCGGCGACGGACTCGGAGGGAGTGGACTCATCCAGGCAGGGCGCCGCCCGCCTTGAGAGCAGCCCCGATCCCAGGTCGTGGACGAGGGGAAGACCCCTCCTGCGGGCAAGCGCGGCGAGGTCGCCGACCCCGACCTCCTCGGTGAACCCAGAGACGCGGAAGTTGGAGCGATGCACCTTGAGCAGCAGGCGGGCCCCGGGAACCGCCAATCCGTCCCGATAGTCCGCTAGCCGGGTGCGGTTGGTGCTTCCCACCTCGATCAGCCGGACCCCGGCGCGTTCGACGATTTCGGCGATACGGAATCCCCCGCCGATTTCGATCAGCTCGCCGCGAGAGATCACGACGCCGCCGTTGGGGGCGAGAGCGTTCGCGGCTAGAACGAGAGCCGCGGCGGCGTTGTTGAGGACCAGCGCGTCCTCCGCGCCGGTCAGTTCCCGGAGAAGTTCGGCGCAGTGGAGGTAGCGGGTACCTCGTTCTCCTTTTTCGAGATCGTACTCGAGGTTGGAGTAGCCGGTGGCCGCTCGGGCCATGGCTGCGCGAGCTGCCCTCGGGAGCGGAGCTCTGCCCAGGTTGGTGTGGATCACGACTCCTGTGGCGTTGATCACCCCAAGAAGCGAAGGTGACTCCGTTTCCTTCAGCCACTCCTCCGCCAGCTCCTCCGCCAGCTCCGCAAGCGAATCGGGATCGTTGGAGGAGGTGGCGTCCGCAGTGCCGGCCGCCAGCTCGTGTCGGAGCATTTCCGCAGCCGCCCGCGCGGCCCTGACCGCCTGGGTCCGACCGTGGTTCGCCTCGATCCGTTCGAAGGCCTCGGTGCCGAGCAGAGCCTCTATTGCGGGGACGAGTCGGCGCGGATCGGTCATGTTGGCGGGGTTCCGCCGTCTCCCGTCGTGTCCTCCGCCTCGGTCTCGAATGTGGCGGCCCCGCCGCCCTCGGAGACCCCGTTGATGTTCATCACTCCGGAGACGGAGACGCTGTACACGGTACCGGGTTGGAGCGGATCGAGAAGCCGAACGACCATCACCAGTGAAGGAAGCCTCTCCCCGCCCGGCCCTGTTCTATAGGTGGGCACGGCGTCGGGAGGCGGCGGTCGGCTCGCCGGTCTTCCGTCGACCGCGACCGGGGGTCGAGGGCCGGGGTCCTCGACCGACTCCGCCACCGTTTCCGGCTCCTCCCCGGTCGTTTCGCTTTCGGCGGCCGCCGCGGGATCGACCGCGACTCCGGCCTCGGTGTCGGACGGCACTGCAGCGGAGTCGTCCGGAGCGGCGATGGAGTCGGACGTCGGCGCGAGCGAATCCGCAAGCGCGAGCTCCGCCCTCCGGATCGAGTCCTCCACGGCACTCTCGACCGCAGCTATCGAATCCGCAACGAAGAGCGAGTCCGCCACGCCGCTCGCCCAGTCCGAGTACGCGAGCTCGGGCAGGATCTCCTCCACCTCCAGCGTCGTCGAGTCCACGACCCGGAGGACAGAGGCTGAGGCGAGCGGCTGCTCTAGTTCGGCTTCCATGTGGTCGTCGAACTCCACGAGGAGCGTCACCGAATCGAGAGGCGTCACCGAAACCGGGACCGCCGGCGTCGTGTCGGCGGCGAGGACGGGCAGGTTGAGGAAAAGGGTGTCGGTGGCGCCGAGAGCCACGTCGACCCGGCCCTGCGGCTCCATGGCGTCGAGCTCCCCGTTCCGGTTCCGGTCCAGGAACGGGGTAAGCGCATACACGCCCTCGGGCAAGTAACGAAGCGCGTAGATACCCTCCTCGTCGCTTCGAGCCACGAACGGATCACCGCCCCCTGCCGGGGTGGCGAAGATCTCGGCCCCCCGGATCGGTCCTCCCTGGATCCTATCCCAGGCCATGCCCGCCACGACCGTGGGCGCGAGCTCGGGTCCGGTCGAGAAGACGATCTCGAAAGGATCGCGCATCGCGTTCCCGAACAGGTCGGAGATGCCGGGCAGTACCGTCACGCGGTAGACGCGGTCGGGCCGAAAGCCGCCGTCGAGCTCGACCGAGAGCCCTCCCCGGCCGTGATTCACCCTCACGCCTCCCGTGCGGGGCGAGACGATCACGGCCCGGTCCATCTCCCCGCCCGCCACGCGCTCGCTGATCCTCTCGTCGAACTCGAAGCGCACCGGGCCGTCGAATTCGGTCTCGGTCGCAAAACTCTCCGGAACGGTCGCAACGATCACGGGAGGCCTCAGGTCCTCGGGGCCGCCCGGCGGCGGCCCCTGTCGGGCGCAGGCCGCCGCGAGCGCGGCCAAGGCGAGAACCGCCACGAATCCGGCAGCGTTAGGGCGGATCCCCGTCCTCGCACTCACCCCCGTCTTCCCGTCGGATCCCGCCGAAAGCCAACGCCGATTTGCACACGTGCTCATTCCGCGCCCCCCAGCCCTTCGAGCTTCTCGCGCAGCCCCGCGATCTCCTTCCCGAGCTCCTCGAAGCGCCTGCGTTCCTTCTCCACGACCGCAGCCGGCGCCTTCGAGACGAAGCCTGGGTTCGCCAGCCGTCTGCCCGAGCCGGCAAGCCTTCCCTCCACGTCGCCGATCATCCTGGTCAGACGTGCGATCTCCGACTCGATGTCGATGAGCCCGGACAGTGGGATGAAGAGATCGAGGCCGCCCACGACCGCGTGCGCTCCGGCGGCGCGCGCGCCCTGAGCGTTCGGCCTCTCGTCCGTCGAGCCGCGCACGTCCCCAGCGCCCTGCCCGGTAACCGAACCAACCGCCTTCTCCGAGAACGCCACTTTCTCGATTCGAGCGAGCCTCCAGAGCCTTCGCCGGTCGCGACCGAGCATCTCTCCCAACCACTCGGGAGCTCCGCCGACATGGATTTCGACGGGGCTGTGGGCGGGCGCCCCGTACTCGCGCCGCATCCGACGCACGAAGGAGATCACTTCGACAAGGGTTCCCACCCGCGTTTCCGCCTCGAGATCTTCACGGAGATCTTCCACCCCGGGCCAAGCGGCGACCATGAGGTCGGGAGCTCGTTCGTCCCCCTCCCGGGTCGGCAGCCTGGACCACACCTCCGAGGTCACGAAGGGCATGAGGGGGTGGAGCAGGCGGAGCCCCAGGTCGAGAACCGTCGTCAGGGTCGTGCGGGCGGCCTCACGATCAGCGCCGGCTTCACCCTTGAGTCTTTCCTTGACGAGCTCCAGGTACCAGTCGCAGAGCTCCCCCCAGAAGAAGCGGTAGAGGGTTTCCGCAACCTCGTGAAGCCGAAAGCGCTCCAACGAACGTGTGACGGAACGGGTCGCCGCGCCGGTCCGGGAGAGTATCCAACGGTCCTCGTCGCGGAGATGGGTCTCGACCCGACCCCGTCCGAGTATCGGGTCGTCCCCGAGGGCGCCGATCGCGAAACGGCCCGCATTCCAGATCTTGTTCGCGAAGTTGCGACCGCTCGCGAAGGCCGACTCCACGTTCGTGTGGTCGAGGTTGATGTCGGTCCCGACCGCGCACTGGGAGATGAGCGTGTAGCGCATGGCGTCGGCACCGTGGCTCTCGACCACCTCCAGCGGATCGATGCCGTTGCCCAGCGACTTCGACATCTTGCGTCCCAGCGCGTCACGGACGGTGCCGTGGAGGTAGACCTGGCTGAAGGGCGCTTCCCCCTCGAACTCGATCCCCATCATGATCATGCGCGCCACCCAGAAGAAGAGGATTTCCGGGGCCGTGACCATGGTGTGACCTGGGTAGAAGGCCTCAAGGTCGGGATTCCTCTCCGGCCAGCCGAAGACGCTGAAGGGCCAGAGCTGCGAGCTGAACCAGGTGTCGAGCACGTCCGGATCCTGCTCGATATCGGAGGAGCCGCAGGCGGGGCAGCACGAGGGATCCTCCAGCGCGACGATCTCCTCGCCGCAGCCGCAGTACCATACCGGGATGCGGTGTCCCCACCAGAGCTGCCGGGAGATGCACCAGTCGCGGATGTTCTCCATCCAGTGCTCGTAGACCTTGCCCCAGCGCTCGGGGGTGAAGGTCACCTCGCCGTCGCGCCAGGCTCGGAGAGCCGGTTCGGCCAAGGGTTTCATGCGCACGAACCATTGCTTGGAGAGGCGCGGTTCCACCACGGTGTCGCAGCGGTAGCAGTGCGGGACCCCGTGGACGATCTCCTCCCGGCCGCCGACGAGCCCGAGAGCATCGAGTTCATCGAGCACCGCCTTGCGGGCCTCCCCGCTCGCCAGGGCGTGGAAGCGGGAGGGCGCGGCTCCCGAGACCCGACCGTCTTCGTCGAGTACGCTCAGAGATTCCAGCCCTATGCGGCGAGCGATCTCGAAGTCGTTGGGGTCGTGGGCCGGCGTGACCTTCACCATACCTGAACCGAAGTCCGGGTTGACATGTTCGTCGGCCACGAGGGGGATGCTTCGGCCGGTCAGGGGGAGTTCGACCTCCGTCCCGACGAGAGCCGAGTAGCGTTCGTCCTCGGGATGCACGGCGACGCCGGTATCGCCCAGCATGGTCTCGGGACGGGTGGTGGACACGGTGAGATACCAGCGTCCGTCCGGCAGCCTGCCCAGAGAGTCGGCCCCGTCCGCGTGGGCCGCGCTCGCCCTCTCCGACACCCCGGGATCGAGCGGATAGCGCAGGTTCCAGAGCATGCCGGTCACCTCTCGGCTCTCGGCCTCCTCGTTGGAGAGAGCCGTGCGGCAGCGCGAACACCAGTTGATGAGGTACTCGCCCCGGTAGACGAGCCCCTTCGAGTGGAGATGCGCGAAGACGGTCCGCACCGCACGGGAAAGACCGTCGTCGAGCGTGAAGCAGGTGCGGTCCCAGTCGCACGAGGCGCCGATCGCCCGCAGTTGGTCGAGGATGCGCGGACCCGTCTCGCGCACGAAGTCCCAAACCTCCTCCACGAAGCGCTCCCGGCCCAGTCGGTGCCGGTCGATCCCCCGCCTCGCGAGTCGGCGTTCGACCACGTTCTGGGTCGCGATGCCGGCGTGGTCAGTCCCCGGAACCCAGAGAGCCGCGCACCCGCTCATGCGCATCCAACGGACGAGCACGTCCTGAACCGATGCGTTGAGGCCGTGACCCATGTGAAGCACGGCGGTCACGTTCGGGGGCGGGATCACGATTACGTAGGGGTCGGCGCCCTCCTCCAGAACACGACGAGGATCCGCACGGAAATACCCGCCGTCGAGCCATTCCCGGTAGCGGGCGGCCTCAAGGCTCTTCGGGTCGAGACGGGCGGGGATGTCGGGGGGCACGGCCTGGCCTCTTCGGTTGGCGGGGGTGCTGCTACCGTCCTACGCGTCCCGTATCGGCCGCAGCCGCTCGCTCGCGGTCCCGCCGACTCCGGATGGCCTCCTGTCTATCTTCCCAGGAGTCGATCAGCTCCATGCGCACTCCCTGGCGCATGAGCTCGTCCCACTGCCACATCCGCTCGGCGACCTCCTCCCGACGGGCGTTACTGACACCGAAGCCGAACGGCACGGGAACCGCGATATCGCCCAGGTAGATGATGCCGTCGGCGACGCCCCACCGCTTACCCTCCGAATCCGTGTAGGTCCAGTCGGTGAGAGCGGCGTCCCTGGCGGCGTCGGCCGCGAGGGAGTCGTACCACTCGGCTATACGAGCGCCGAGGACGAGACGTTCGCGGGCTTCGACCGGAAGAGCGAGCGCCTCGGAAGCCGTATGCGTCCAGAGTTCGGGAACGGTGAAGCGGGTGCGCAGACGTTCGGCGGCGGAGAGCGGGAGGGTTTCGACTACACTCACGTCCTCCCCCGGCACGCCCTCAAGCTTCGGGAGTTCGAAGACCGGAGCTGGTGTCTCCACCGGCTCGTCGGGGTCCCGTTCGATCCGTACCTCCTCGAAGGGAGCCAGTGCGATCACCTCCATCGCTTCGCTTCCCGTCGCCGGAGGTGCGGCCACCGGCAGCTCGAGGCCGCCGGTCAGGTCGTCCCTTACGTCGGGAAAGATGAGGAAGGCGAGCATATGGACGGCGACCGAGATGGCCAGCCCCACCCATAGCGGACGACGCGAGCGGTCCTTGGATGGGCGGATTTCCGGGGTTGGCTCCATCTCTGCTCGGTTCGTGCCGGTGGTCGGATGCTCCAGGTTGACGAATCAGGCGACCGAAAGCGGACGTTTGGCGGCCATCCGCTTCCGGCGTGCGGAGGGAGAGCTCGACATTGGAATACCATGTATCCGTGGGAAAGTTGCCAGGCTCGGAAGCGCCCTTCGCGGAGGACTGTCCGTCAGCTCGGACGCCAGCTCGCGCGTACCTACCCCCGAGACGCCCTCGAGACGCCTCCCCCATCCACCACGTGATGGTAGAACAAAAGTGGGTCGGAAGGAAGCTCCGCCCGTTCGCCCTCCCACGCGAAACGACCGCGAACGCAGATCGCCACCCGGGTCGCCATCGCCAGGCCCTGAGTCAGGTTGTGGGTGACGAGGACGATGCTGCGGCGACCGTCACGGAGCTCGTCCAGGATTCCTCTGAGCAGCCGGGCCGCACTCGGATCGAGACCGGTGTAAGGTTCGTCGAGAAGGACGATCTCCGGTTCGTGGAGGAGGCAGCGCGCGAGAGCGAGCCGACGCTTCATCCCGTGCGAGAGCTCGGATACGCGAGAGCCGGCGCGGCCCGCGAGTCCGACGCGTTCGAGCTGTTCGGAGACCCGGGCTTCGGTACGCTTCAGTCCGTGGAGGCGTCCGTAGAAACGCAGGTTCTCCTCGGCTGAAAGCTGGCCGTAGAGAAATCCCGAATGGGAGAGCAGTCCCCTGCCGATTGGGGCCCCGCCGCCGTCCGCTCGGGCTCCGTCTCCCAGCGTCACGCGTCCGGATGTGGGACGCGCGGTTCCGGCGAGCATGTGCAGCAGCGAGGACTTGCCTGCGCCGTTAGGGCCGAAGATCGCGAGCACGTCTCCGGCCGCGAGATCGAGATCGATGCCGTCGACGGCCTTGATCGGACCGTAGCGCTTGGTGAGTCCCTCGGCGCGGAGCAGTTCTTTCACCGAGCGACCCGTACGCCACAGTCCGAGCAGAAGCGAGAGTCGACTTCCAGTCGGTGCCCGCAGGTCGAGCAGAATCTGGGGGAGGTCCCGGGGTCCGCCACCGAGGAGCGCCGATATCTCCGCTCAGGTTCGCCTTCGGCATCGTCTATCGCCTGGAGAGCCTCCGCCACCAGCTCCCCGCGAAGCTCTCCGTAGTCAGCGTCGTCGAGTTTGCCTGTGAAGCGGTCCTGTTCGACGTCCCGGAGAGCCAGCAGGGCCACGCGCTTCTTCGCCTCCGCCTCGGAAGGCTCGTCCTTCCCGCGACCCGTCGGCGCCTCTTTCCCGGTGACCAGGGGACTGACGATCGCCCAGATCACCACGCTGGCGATGAGAAAGGCACCGAGGTAGAAGAGAGTCAAGAAGGTTCGTGCGCCGCTCTTTGGAAGTGCACGCTCGGCCAGAGCGCGATGACCGCGCCGAGCGCGAGCACGACGCCGCCCCACCAAATCCATCCGACCAGGGGCTTTACCAGAATCTGGATGTCGGCGCCCTGCCCCTCCGGCTCGTCGCTCAACGGTCCTGCCGGATCGTCGATCGCGGAGAGGATGAGGTAGAGGTCTTCTCGGACCGTGGAGCGAATCCCCACCTCGGTGGTGGGCTGCTCGGCCGTCACGTACAGTCGCTTCTCGCTGGTGAGGACTCCTCCGGGCTTCCCGTCGACCTCGACCGACAGGGTCGCCGTCCACTGCGATCGCAGGTTGCGATCCCCTCGGCCGTCCGCGTAGGAGAGGCCTTCGTAGGTGAGCCTGTAGGTGTCGCCGAACGGTGATGAGACCTCCACCTCGTCGCCGGGGAGCACGTGAGCCCTTTGCTCCACGTTGTACGCGGCGCCGGCGAGAGCGAAGTAGATGAGCACCACGCCCACATGGACTATGTAGCCCCCCCAGCGTCTGCGATCTCGCGTGACCAGTTCGTAAAAGGCCTTGAAATGGCCCTTGCCCCCGATCTTGGCCCGGGCCCGGGTTCCCTTCCAGAACTCCCGCGCGATGACGACCAGAACGAAGGCGCACACCGACCAGGTTACCAGCGCAAGTTCGTGCCGCGCGCCCAGTATCCAGAGGACGAGAGCGACGGCTAGGCCGATCCCCAGCGGCAGGGTGAAGTTGCGTTGCAGGTTGCGCTTGCTCGCCCGTCTCCAGGCTATGACCGGCCCGATCCCGGCCAGCGCGAGCAGAATTATCCCTATGGGGACGTTCACCCGGTTGAAGAAGGGCGGTCCCACGCTTACCGCGTCACCGGTGATCCCCTCCGACACGAGCGGAAACATGGTCCCCCACATCACCGCGAACGCGGCCCCCAACAGGATGAGGTTGTTGAAGAGAAAGGCGGACTCGCGCGAGAGGAAGGAGCCCACCTCGTTCTCGCTTCTAAGCTCTCCGCGGCGCCACACGATGAGCGCGGCGCAGACCGCGAGCACAAGGAGCATGAAGCCGAGGAAGATATACGCGATGCGTAGCTCCTGCGCGAAGGCGTGCACGGACTCGATGAGCCCCGAGCGGGTGAGGAAGGTCGCGAAGATGGTGAGGAGGAACGTGACGAGAAGGAGAGACATGTTCCACAGCTTCAACATGCCCCGCCGCTCCTGAATCTGAATCGAATGGAGAAACGCCGTAGCGGTAAGCCAGGGAAGCAGCGAGGCGTTCTCGACCGGATCCCAGAACCAGTAGCCGCCCCAGCCCAGCTCCTCGTAGGCCCAGCGCATACCCATGATGATCCCGACCGAGAGGAAGAGCCACGATACCAGGATCCAGCGGCGCGTGAGCCGGATCCAGCGCGAGTCGAGATGGCCGCCGAGCAGGGCGGCCATGCCGAATGCGAACGGTATCGTGAACGAGGTGAACCCGATATACAGCATGGGCGGATGAATGGTCATCCAGTAATTCTGAAGCTGCGGATTCAGCCCCCTGCCGTCGGCCGGCGCGAAAGGCAGTTTCTCGAACGGGTTGACGTCGGCGAAGAGCAGCACGACTACGAAGAAGAGGATTACGGAACTCAGAGTGGCCGCCACATAGGGCATGAACTCGCGGTTGCGCTTCCGGTTGAGGAAGATGCAGAGCGACGAGAACGCGGTGAGCAGGAGCGCCCAGAAGAGGAGAGAACCGCGCTGGCCGGCCCAGAGACCGGTGGCCTTGTAGAAGATGTCCAGGGAGGCGTTCGAGTAGTTGGAGACGTACCAGTACTCGAATCGGTCTCCCAGAAAGGCCGCGACTATGCCGGCCGAAGCCAGCGCGATCAGCAGGAAGAGAACGTGGACGGTGTTCTCGGCGCTGAGAACCAGGTCGCCTTCCGAACGCCGCGCACCGAGAAAGCCGACGACCGCCCCATAGGCGGCGATGGGGAGGGCGGCCCACAGGGCGAGCTCGCCCAGGAGCGTCACTGGTAGTTCGCCTCCCGCTTGGCCTCCGTTCCCATCAGTTCCTCGGGCGCCGCCTCGAAGCGGCTGCCGCACTTGGTTAGCAGGGTGCCCGCCTCGAAGGTGCCGTCGTCGCGCAGGTATCCCTCGACCACCACCTCCGCCTCGTCGGAGAAGGTGTCGGGCACGGCGTCTCGGTACTCCACCTCGAAGGTCGCGCTCGGGTCGGCGAGGTCGGCCACCAGGAACTGGTGGAGGAGTTCGCCCTCGGCTCTCCGGTAGCTGCCCGGAACGACCTTGCCGCCCACCTTGACCGCAGACCCTCGGAAGGACGGATCGTCGGCGATCCGCTCGGCGAGCTCGACGGGGGTCATGTAATAGACCATCGTGTCGCTGATACCGGTCCAGCCCAGGTAGACGACTACGGCCCCGACCCCGACCAGGGCGATCAAGAAGCGCTTGTTGGCCATCCGGCGTGTCCTGCGGTTAGGTTGAGAGTGCGGTCCTAAAGTAACCGGATCAGGGGATCGGCGGCAACCCGCTCCGCGCATGCCGCGCCGGACCGAAAGATCTCGATCAGCGGTGTTCCACTGCCTTGGCGGACGAAGAACAGGTCGGGTGTGTAGACGTGCGCACCGCGTTCGTCATAACGCCGGTCCGCGGAACCTCGCATGACGTCCCCGTCGGATCGAGTCGCCGCTCTCGCCGACCGCGAACTGGAGATCGGCGCACCCCCTCTCCGCCTGTCCGCTATCTTACCGCGATGCGTTTACCTCCGTTGGCCCTCCCTCTCTTCGCCCTCGCTCTCTCCTCTTCGGCCGTCGCCGCCCAGGACGGCGAGGTGCAGGGCCGGGTCCGGGATCAGGACGGCGCCGCCGTCTTCGCCGCGAGCGTGCTGGTGCTCGAGGACAGCGTCGTCATCCGCGGCACCGACACCGACCGTCTCGGCGCATTCCGCATCGGTTCGCTCGCTCCGGGCGTCTACCGGATCGAGGTGCGCGCGCTCGGATACGCGATCCTCTCCCGCGAGATCACCGTGTCGGCGGGTCCGGCGCCGCCTGTTGAACTCACCATCGAGGTGCAGCCGATCCTGCTCGAGGGTCTGTCCGTGGAGGCGGATCGGGCCCGCGCCCGGGTCAGATTCGAGGAAATGCCCGGGGTCACCGAGCGCGAGATCTCCGCCGAGGAAATCAAGATGGTTCCCACCATCATCGAGTCCGACCCTCTTCGCGCGATAGAGGTCCTGCCCGGAGTCATCTCGACCTCCGACCTCTCCTCCTCCTACAACGTCCGCGGAGGATCGGCGGATCAGAACCTGATCCTCCTGGACGGCACTCCGCTCTTCAGCCCCTTCCATCTCGGCGGCTTCTTTTCGGTGTTCAACGCCGACATGGTCCAGCGGGCCGAGCTGCGCTCCGGCGGATTCCAGTCCAAGCACGGAGGCAGGGTGTCGTCGGTGCTCGAGATCGAGACCGATCCGGGTGACGGCGATTTCTCGGTGGACGCCGGGATTTCCGCCCTCGCCACCCGCGTCGCGGTCGGCGCCCGCGCCCCCAAGCGGATCTCCAATGCTCTCGGGCTGACCGAATCCCGGTGGAGGGTGTCGGGAAGGCGTTCCTACTTCGACCTTTTCACATCCGCCCCTTACAATCTGACCGACTACCAGCTCATCGGGGAAAATTGGACCGCCGGCGGGGACCGCATTACCCTGACCGCCTACACCGGCGGCGACGACATCGACCTGAGCGAACTCGAATCCGACGACGTCAGGGTCGCTTGGAAATGGGGCAACGATGCCTTGGGCCTGCGCTGGACGCACCCGCGGGCGGGAGGAGGATCGCTCGACGTGCTGGCCAATTGGAGCACCTATGGTGGCTCGCTGGAGTTTATCGACTTCGCGGGCACCAGGTTCAATTCCCGCATCTCGCAGTTGCAGGCCCGGGTCGATTTCGCCGAACGACCCACTCCCGGGCTGGGATTCGATCTGGGCGCATCTCTCGAACGGCTCGACTACGAGAACCTCCTGCTCTTCGGCGGGAGCGACTTCGGCGGCTTCGGGAACGGCAGGGGCGACGGCGCCATGATGGGAACCTACGGTCAGTTCAGATGGTTCTCGCCCGGGCGACTCGTGGTGGAGGCCGGTGCGCGCCTCGACACCTGGATGCCTTCGGAGGGAGAGGCCGTGGTCGTTCCCGCTCCCAGACTCGCCGTCAAGACCTTTTTCGGTAGGGACGTGGCCGTCAAGGCAGCCGTGGGACGATACGCCCAGTTCGTCCACTCGCTCCGAGACGAGGAGCTGCCGATCGCCCTGGATACCTGGCTGGTGACGGGTCCGGGAGTCCCCCATGTCGTCTCGGACCAGGTGCAGCTGGGAGCGGAAGGATACGTCGGAGACGACTGGTACTGGTCGGCGGAGGCCTTTCTGCGCACCTTCGACGGCGTGGTCGCGGTCAACTACTCCGAAGACACCAACGACCCCCTCGACGACGCCGTGCCCGGACGCGGACTCTCCTACGGAGCCGACTTCCTGCTGAGGAGAGAGGCGGGCAACCTTACCGGATGGCTGACCGTCTCGCTGCTCAAGGCCGAACGCGTTCTGCCCGACTGGGTGTCGCCCCTTCCCGATCCTCCCGAGGTGACCTACCCGCCCATTTTCGACCGGCGGGTCGAAGTGGATCTAGTCCTGCAGTACGATCTGGGATTGGGGCTCGATTCCGGATTCCGCTGGAAATACGGCACCGGCCTCCCTTACACGCGTCCGTCCGGCAGCTTCCGGTATCTAGGCCCCTCCCACGTTCGTCTGGGCGGACTTCTCGCCTGGGAGGACCCGCCCTACGCCGTTCAACTGGGCGATCGCAACGGCGCGCGCTACCCGGCCTACCATCGGCTCGACCTCAGCGTGCGGAGAGACTTCAACCCGACCTGGGGACGGCTGACGCCCTACCTCAGCCTGGTCAACCTCTACGACCGCCGCAACGTTCTCTTCTACCTCTACGACTTCGAGGAGGACCCCCCGCAGAGGAGCGGCTTCTCCATGTTCCCCATTCTGCCCACGGCAGGGCTGGAGATCCACTTCCGATGACTCCCGCACCCCGTACGAACACTGGCAGCGCGTGGCGAAATTCGCACGAGCGGCTAAGCGCCGCGACGGCAAGGCACGATGAAGGACGATTGGCAACACCGAGCGCAGCGTCCAGCGCGGATGACGCGGCGCGCCGCCATGGGAGGCCCTGTCCACTCGCTGCCAGGGGCGGCCGACGGCTGGGGGCGGCTGTTCTCGGTCTTGCTCTGCTCATCCAGGGCTGCGAACTCGTCGAGACCGCCACGGCGGTGCTCGAAGACGTGATCATCGCCGAGGTCTACGTCCACGTCGGGCAGCCGAAAGCGGGCAGAACCATGGCCTACGCCTTCCTGCACCGCACGGTGGTCGGCTCGCTCTCGCGTCCGGTCCCAGGCGCCGCGGTCGTGCTCACGCTCGAAGACGGGGAGCGCTTCACGCTGGAGGAACGAGAGGCAGCCGCCTGCTACAGCCCGAGCACCAGGACCGGCGAAGGGAACGAGGAAGTGGTCGGAGAACCCGAGTTCGGTACCTGCTACTATCTGGAGACAGGTGCGGGGACGTTCTTGCCGGGCGCTGCGGTAACTCTCGACATCGCTCTTCCGGACGGCGGCGGACTTGCGGGTCTGACCACCATCCCGGAGGATTTCCGGATTCTGATACCCTCTTCACCGGCGTGTCTGTTGGAGCCCCGTACCGTTCTTGAGACGGTGTGGACGAAGTCAGGGGGCGCCCGCGCCTACGTCAACGAGTCCCTCGTCTACGGAGTAGGCGACGCGATCGACTTCGACGGATTCCGCGCCGACGACGCCGTCGAACTCATCGGCGTGACCGCCAGCGAAGCCGACACCGCAGTTCTCTTTCCCGACGAGTACGGGGCTTTTTCCCGCTTCGATCTTCCGGTTCAGATTTCGCGGGCGCTGACCGGCGGCCTGCCTCCGGACACCGAGGCGGTCGTCACCATCACCTCCGTGGATCTCAACTACGTCAATTGGGCCAGGCGAGGAGGATTCAACCCGTCCGGGCTCATACGCCGTCCCAGCGTCGGGGGCGACGGCACCGGGGTCTTCGGCTCCTCGGTGACCCACAGCTTCCGGATCGTGGCCGGAGAAGCGAGCGGCGGAATTCCGAGTTGCTCGGGTTAGGGTCTGCCCGCCTCTCTCGCGCACTCCACCGCCCAGGCCGCAGCCTCCGCCGGCTCCGAGAAGTTCGGCAGCCCCAGGTGTGTGGGCGGTTCGAGCAAAGTTCCGACCTCGATTCCGCGAGCCCGGGCCAGGGCGATCTCGGAGAGGGTGCCCCAAGAGCCGCCGACCGCGAGGACCACATGGCCCGCTCCGGCGACGAGGGCGTTGCGAGCGTGGCCGAGACCGCTGGCAAGTGGGATAGTTATCCACGGATTGGCCGCTGCGGTCTCTTCTCCCGGAAGGATCCCCACCGAGGCGCCGCCCGCATCGGCGGCCCCCCGGGCTGCGCCCTCCATGACTCCTCCCCGCCCCCCGCACACCACGACGGCTCCCGCAAGAGCCAGCTCGCGCCCGAGCGTTCGGGCCGTCTCGTACTCGAGCTCGGTGGCGTCGCCGGCACCGATCACCGCGACGCGAATGGGTCGTTTCGGCAGCTTTCTCATCCGTCTCGGGCCCAGGTCAGAGCGGCATTGACGGCCCGCCGCCACTCTCGCCGTTCAGATTCCCGTGAGGCCGCAGCAGCGGTCGGCCGGAAGAGGTCGGTTCCGGCGGAAGCGGATTCGACGGCGTTGACGAAGTCGGTGGAGTCGCTCCACAGTCCGGCCGAGACCCCGGCCAGCCCGGCCGCGCCGAGCGCGGTACTCTCCACGTTGGCGGGGCGCCTGACCGGGACGGCCAGCAGGTCGGCCTGAAACTGCATGAGCCAGGAGTTCACCGCAGCACCGCCGTCCACTCGCAGCTCGTCGAGCTGAATCTCGCCTCCGGCGGTCATCGCGTCCAGGACGTCCGCGCTGCCGTGCGCCATCGCCTCCAAGGCGGCCCGGGCGAGGTGCGCCGGTTTGGTCCCCCGGCTCAGCCCGAGGATGGTTCCGCGCGCGTCGGGTTCCCAGTGCGGCGCCCCCAGGCCGGTGAACGCGGGCACGAAGCGGACCCCGCCGTTGTCGGGCAATGCGCTCGCCATGGCCTCGGTGTCGCCGGCGGAATCGATGAGGCCCAAGGCGTCTCGGAGCCACTGAACGGCAGCTCCCGCCACGAGAACGGACCCTTCCAGCGCGTAGGCTTTCTCGCCTCTCGGACCGCAAGCCGCCGTCGCCAGCAGCCCGGGGGGCGGTTTGGGGACCGTCCTCCCGGTATGAAGGAGGAGGAAGGCGCCGGTCCCGTAGGTGTTCTTGGCCAGCCCCGCACGGGTGCAGCCCTGGCCGAACAAAGCCGCCTGCTGGTCTCCGGCTACGCCGCCGATGGGCAGAGAGGCACCGAGGTGGCGGGCGGCGGTCGTGCCGAAAGCCGGATCCGACCCTGCGCTCGGCCTGATCTCCGGCAACAGCTCCAGCGGCACCGCGAGCAGATCGGCCAGACACGGATCCCAATCGCGGTCCGTCAGCCCGTAGAGCATGGTGCGCGAGGCGTTGGTGGGATCGGTCGCGTGGACCTCTCCATCGGTCAGGCGCGCGATCAGCCACGTGTCCATGGTTCCGGCGGCAAGATCCCCGGACTCGGCCCGGCGGCGCAGACGCCCGTCTCCGGAGTTCAGCAACCAGGCGATCTTGGTCGCCGAAAAGTACGGATCGAGAAGAAGGCCGGTCCGCTCCCGAACGGCCTCTTCGCATCCCTCGGCCCGGAGCCTTGCGCAGACGTCCGCAGTGCGTCGATCCTGCCAGACGACGGCGGGCGCGACCGGCTTCAGACTCTCGCGCTCCCAAAGCGCCACCGTTTCCCGCTGATTGGTTATCCCCACCGAGCGCACCTCCACATCTCTCGCGGCGGCGAGGGCCTCGCGCGCCGTCCGCAGAGCGGTCAGCCAGATCTCCTCGGGATCGTGCTCGACCCAGCCCGGCCGTGGAAAGCTCTGGGTGAATTCGGAGTAGGCCCGGCCCGCCACTCGCCCGCTCCGCTCGACCACCAGACATGTGACCCCGGTCGTTCCCTCGTCGATGGCAAGAACCGCAGGAGCTCTCATCGTTCCGACCGCCGGGCCTGCGCACGTACCAGCGCCGTGAAGTCGTAGCGCCACCCCAACCTCTCCAGGAGCGAGAGCAAGGCGGCGACCGGAAGACCCATGACCGAGTAGAAGTCGCCCTCGATACGCTCCACCACCGCCGCCCCCAATTTCTGCACGCCGTAGGCTCCGGCCTTGTCCATCGGCTCCCGGGTGGCGACGTATTCGCGGGCGAACCTCCGGTCGAAGGCTCTGAATCTGACCACCGAGCTCACCGTCGTCGACGCCGCAAGGAGCCTGTCGCCGTCGGCTTCGAAGACCGCAACCGCAGTAAGCACCTCGTGGCTCCCGCCGGCCAAAGCGCTCAGCATGTCCACGGCTTCCTCCGAGCTCGCCGGCTTGCCCAGGATGCGACCGCAGTGGACCACCGCGGTGTCTCCGCCGATCACGAGCAGGGGGCGACCCTTTGCACCCGTTTCGCCCGCTGAGGTCGACTCGCACCCCGCCACGAAGCTCGCCTTGGCCCGGGCGAGACGCTCAACGTACCGACCTGGCTCCTCTCCATCCTTGATCGACTCGTCCACCCCGGCCGGGCGAACCTCGAAGGCGACCCCGAGCTGGCTGAGGATGTCGGCACGGCGCGGCGACGCCGACGCAAGCACGATACGCGGACCGGCGTCCTCCCCGCTCATCGGATCCGGGCCCCCGTTGCGCCCCAGCTTCTCATCGTTCGAGCCAGAGCGTGACCGGACCCGCGTTCACCGACTCCACCAGCATATATGCGCCGAAACGCCCGGTCTCAACGCGCCCGCCCGCCCGCTCGCGCAAAGCCTCGACGAAATCCTCGTAGAGCGCCTCGGCCTTCGTGGGCGCAAGCGCCTTGACGAAGCTGGGCCGCCTGCCCTTGGCGACGTCGCCGTAAAGGGTGAACTGGCTGACCACCAGCAGTCCGCCCCCCACCTCGTTCAACGACCGGTTCATCCTTCCGCGCTCGTCGGGGAAGACCCGCAGGCCGACCACCTTGTCGGCCATCCATTCCAAGTCGACCTGGGGGTCCTTGCCACCGCCCGCGCCTCCGAAACCGACTAAAAGCAGGAGTCCCGGACCGACGGCTCCCACGACCTTCCCGTTCACGGTGACGGAGGCGGAATCCACCCGCTGAAGGAGGACCCTCACGGTTGAATCGGGCTCATGTCGGAAGCTCCTCCCCTCGAATCAGGTCGTCGAGCGTCTCACGCCGGCGGACGATCCTCGCGGCGCCGCGCTCGACCATGACTTCGGCCGGCCTGGGTCTTCCGTTGTAGTTGGAGGCCATGGTGAACCCGTAGGCACCGGCGGTACGCACCGCAAGCAGTTCGCCTTCCGCAGGCAGCCGGGGGAGCCTTCGGTCCCGAGCCAGAAAGTCGCCGCTCTCGCACACCGGACCGACCACGTCGACGGCTTCGCGGCTCCGGCCCCCCGGGTCCGGCGCGGACTCGTTCCTCGCCTTCCCACCCGTGCCGACGCCGTTCACGGCTTCGGCGTCGCCTGCGATTTCGATCGCATGGAAGCCCCCGTAGTGGCTAGGTCGGAGCAGCTCGCTCATCCCGCCGTCCACGATCACGAAGGTCTTGCCGGCGGTACGCTTCACATACTCGACTCGCGTGAGCAGCACACCCGCCTCGCCGACGATCGCCCGTCCCGGCTCCAGGATAAGGCGGAGACCGAGTCCGACCACCCGAGGCACGACCTCTTCGGCGAGCGCGCGGAAATCGAGCCGTTCCCCACCGTCGTAGCCGATTCCGAATCCGCCGCCGATGTCGAGATACTCCAGGGGAAAGCCCGCCGCCATGAGTTGCTCCGCAAGCCCGGCCACCCGCTCCAGCGCCTCGGCGTACGGCGCGGTCTCGACGATCTGAGAGCCGATGTGCATCGCCAATCCTCGGGGAGCCAGCGCATCCCGTTCCGCCGCCCACTCGAAGAGCCCTACCACTTCCCGCCAGGGAACTCCGAACTTGTCCGCCGCCCGGCCCGTGCGCGTGAACTCGTGGGGAGTCGCCGCATCGACATCCGGATTCACCCTCACGCCGACACGGGCGCGCACTCCCTCCGTTCGGGCCACGCGCTCGATCCGGCGGAGTTCGGAAGCGCTCTCGACGTTGAACGCGCAAATCCCGGTCGCGAGCCCCGCACGGATCTCGGCCTCGCTCTTGCCTACCCCGGCGAAGACGATCCTGCTCGGTTCGACGCCGGCCTTGAGCGCCCTGTGCAGTTCGCCCGCACTGGTCACGTCGGCACCGCATCCGAGCGCGGCCAACCTGTGCAGTATCGTGAGATTACCATTGGCCTTCACCGAGTAGGCGAGCAGGGTACCCTCGGCGGCGAACGCCTCCAGAAATCCGCGAGCCAGCTCCTCGACGAGGGCTACGTCGTAGACGTACAGAGGCGTGCCGTACCGCTCCGCGAGCTCGGGCGCGCCAACTCCGCCGATGCTCAGCACGCTCTTGCTTCCCGCAGGCCCCAATCCGTGTCCACAGGCCGCCCGGTCGTCAGTAAGCCCTCGCCCACGCCACCTCGTGGGCCGCTTCGCTCTTCTGGGAAACGCACTTCGAGGGGGTTTCGGAGGAAGCGAAATCGGGATCCGGGATGGCCCGGATGGTGGCCATGGTCCGATCCTTGACCTCCCGCTCGACCTCGGGATCCCCGCTCCAGCCGGTGTACACGAAACCCGCGCCACCGTCGAGGGCCTCCGCAAGCTCGTTGATCGAATTCACCCCTCGCACCGATGCCGCCTCCCGCCGCGCGTGTGCCGCGTTCAGGAGACCGGCCTGGATGGAGTCGAGTCGCGCCGGCACCTGAGCGAGCAACTCCTCCTCGGGCGCGAACTCCCTCCTAGGCCCGTCACCCCTTACCCTGGGCGCGAGTGCGAGCTGCCCCTTCTCCACGTCTCTGGGTCCGATTTCGATCCTCAACGGCACGCCCTTCCTCTCCCATTCGAAGTACTTGGCCCCCGGCGAGAGATGCGCACGGGCGTCGATCTTAGCCCGCACTCCTTCGGCGCGCAGCCGGGCGAGAGCCCTCTCGGCGCCCTCCATGACCAGGGACGAGCGCTTGCCCTTCGGAATGGGAACGATGACCACCTGAACCGGTGAGAGCCTGGGCGGAAGCACGAGCCCCGAGTCGTCGCCATGAGTCATCACCAGGCCGCCGATCAGCCGAGTGGAGACGCCCCATGAGGTGTTCCATGCGTATTCCTCCTCGCCCGCCTCGGTCTGGAATTTGAGGTTGAACTGGCGAGCGAAGTTCTGTCCCAGAAAGTGCGAAGTCCCCGCCTGGAGCGCCTTGGCGTCGGCCATGAGCGCCTCGCAGGCATAGCTTCGCACCGCACCCGCGAATTTCTCAGAGTCGCTCTTGAGCCCCGTGATCGGGGGCATGGCCATCCACTCTTCCATGAAGGTCCGGTAGAGGCCCAGGATGAGCCGAGCCTCGCTGTCGGCCTCTTCGGCGCTGGCGTGGGCGGTGTGGCCCTCCTGCCAGAGGAACTCGGCCGTGCGCAGGAACAGCCGCGTGCGCATCTCCCAGCGCATGACGTTGCACCACTGGTTGAGAAGGATAGGGAGATCGCGGTAGCTCTGCACCCACTTGGCGTACATCGCGTAGATGATGGTTTCGGAGGTGGGCCGCACCACGTAGGGCTCGTCTAGCTCCTTGCCGCCAGCCTTCGTCACGATGGCGAGCTCGGGCGCGAATCCCTCCACGTGCTCCTTCTCCCGCTCGATGAAGCTGAGTGGGATGAGGAGGGGGAAGTAGGCGTTTTCGTGACCCGTCTCCTTGAACATCGCATCCAGGCCGGCCTGCATGTTCTCCCAGATGGCGTATCCCCACGGGCGGATCACCATGCTGCCGCGAACGGGCGAGTAGTCGGCGAGCTCGGCGCGTTGGACTACCTCGTTGTACCAGGCGGAGAAGTCGGTGGCCTGGGACGTGAGCTTGCGGTCGTCGGACATGAGTTTGGGTGGATCCTGGTGTGGGGAAGACGGAAGAAGGTTCGGCTCGGCGAAGGTGAACGGCGGGCTACCCCCGAACCCCGTATTCGTAACCTCGGCCGGTCCGGCGGCCCGCGAACGGAAGCTCCCTCGGAAGCCTGCGGACCAGATCGTCCGCGGAGCGCTCAGCCCCGGCGAACGCGCTCACTCAGAATCTCCGGATCGTCCGCGAATTCCGCCACCTCGAGCAGCGGGAGCGACGCCTCTTCCCTCGACCTCAGATCGCGCAGCCTGACCGTGCCCGCTTCCAACTCGGCCGGGCCGATCGAGACCGCCATGCGGGCGCCCGCTCGCTGAGCCGCCTTCATTTGCTTGGCGGGCGACAGATCCCGAAGCGCATAGGAGACGCTGCAACCTCGTGAACGCAGAAGGGCAGCGGCGGCAAGGGCCGCTTCACGAGTCGCGCTCCAGCGGTCGGCTTTCCCGGAATCGGGGATGACGATCAGGGCGAAATCGGTTCCCGCTTCGCCGCCACCGTCGAGTCCGCGGTCCGCAAGCAGCTCCCGAAGCACCACGTCTCCCATACCGAATCCGACCGCCGGAAGCGGCTCTCCGCCCACGAGCTCCAGCAGCCGGTCGTAACGTCCGCCCCCGCAGATGGCGCGGAGCTCTCCCTTGACGTCGAAGAGCTCGAAGACGATCCCGGTGTAGTAGTCGAGGCCGCGCACGATGGACAGGTCAACGGTGACGAAGCGGGCGAGCCCCAGCGAGCGCAGCCGGCCAAGACACTCGTCCAGGGTCGCGAGTGCGGTCGCCGGACCCTCGGTGTCGTCGCCCCCTCCGTGCCGTTCCAAGAAATCTTCGACCGCACGGAGGGCGTCGGGGCTCCCCAGCAGCTCGACGAGCTCCCGGGCCTCGTCCGGTGCGAGACCGGTCTCCTCCACGAGATCGCGGAGCGAGTCCGCGCGGGGCCGTCGGGCCAGCTTGTCGATCACGGCCATGGCCTTCCATCGGGCCCCATCCACGACCCCGAACGCAGTCAGCACCGCGGTCAGAAGCTGGCGATGCGAGAGCCGGACCGTGAAATCCACCTCGGTCAGACCCAGCTCGCACAGCCCCTCGACGGCGACCGCGATCACCTCGGCGTCCGCGCCCGCGCCGGGCTCGCCCACTATGTCCACGTTCCATTGGTAGTGCTCGCGCAGCCGGCCCCGTTGCTGGCGTTCGTAGCGGAAGAGTTGCGGAATGGAGAACCAGCGGATGGGTTTGGGCAGGGCCCGCGATCGCTCCGCCAGGATGCGAGCGAGCGAGGGGGTCATCTCCGGTCTGAGCGTGACGTCGCGTCCGCCCTTGTCCTTGAAGGTGTAGAGCTGGCTTACGATCTCGGGACCGCTCTTCTCCACGTAGAGGTCGAGCGACTCGAGTGGGGGGCCGTCGTACTCGGAGAGCGCGTAGCGACCCGCGACCGCTCGCCAGGCCGAAAAGATCTTCTCTCTGCGAGCGAGCGCATCGGGCGGGAAATCCCGGAATCCCTTGAGGCGGGGGAATGCTTGACGGGCCATGCGAGAAATGGGGAGGCGGTGCGGGCTCTCGCGAGCTGGGGCGGACGGGTTCCGCGAGCCCTACCCGCTACCGGGCGGGCGGGTTCGGTGAGCGACGACGGTCGCATCCGAAAGCTTCGACATCGTCGGCTCCACTCTGGCGATCCTGGTGGAGCCAACGCTCGACGAGAACGGCGTCGCGGTCCGGGCGATCGACTGGTACGATCTCTCCGGCATCGAAGGGAGACGCCGAGCGATGGAACCGCTCGTCAGCCCGCGTTCAGCGGCTCCAGCCCCAAGGCCGACAACGCCGAGCCCACAGTGTAGATGGAGCCGCACACCACCACGCTTCCGCCACCGGCCAAGGAGGAAGCGGCTTCCAGCGCCCGGCCGAAATCTTCCTCGACGGCGATCCTGGTGATGCCGCGCACCGCGTCCCGCGCCTCTGGGATCGACCAGCACCGCTCCGGTGACGCCGATGGAGGCTGGGTCAGGACGGCTCCGTCGGCCAGCCTCAGAATCTGCGGCAGCATCGATCTCCAGTCCTTGTCGCCGAGCACTCCCACAAGAGCCACGAGCGGCCTGGGCAGTTCGAGCCGGCCGAGCGTGTCGGCGAGAGAGGTCATGCCGGCGGTATTGTGCGCTCCGTCGAAGAGCCAGGTCAGGCCGTCGATCTCCTCGAGCTGGTTTCTGCCGCAGTATATGACCTCGGCCACCCCGTCCAGCACCGATTCCCGCGACGGCCTGAGCGGCTCGGACATCCTGTCGAGGAGGCTCACGGCGAGTGCGGCGTTGGTAGCCTGATGCCTGCCGACCAAGGGGGTTCGGAGTGAGAGCTCGCCCCAGGAGTTCGTCCGCATGGAAAACGAGGTGCCTTCGCGTCGGACCTCCACCGGAGAGATCGACCCAGGGTCGACGGAATGAAAGGGCGCCCCCACGTTTCGTGCGGTATCCCGGAAGAGCGAGAGCAGCCGGGACCTGTGCTCCGCGGTCAACAGGGGAGCTCCTTCTTTCACGATGCCTGCCTTCTCCCGCGCGATGCTCTCCAGAGTTCCGCCCAGGTAGTCGGCATGGTCGAGCGCGATGTTGGTTATCGCGGTGATCTCCGGGCGCACGACGTTGGTGGCGTCGAGCCTTCCGCCCAGTCCTACCTCGACCACCGCAACCTCCGCCCGGGCCCGTTCAAAGACCTTGAAGGCGAGCACGGTCACGGCTTCGAAGAAGGTCAGGCCTCGCCGGATGACCGGTCCCCTGACCACCCGCGCGGCCTCGAGCAGCTCCTCCTCGGTTACCGGCAGGCCGCCCACCAGCATCCTCTCGCGAATGCTGCACAGATGCGGTGAGAGGTAGCATGCGGCCCGGCGACCGTCGGCGACCAGAACCGATGCGAGCGTGCTCGCCACCGATCCCTTCCCGTTGGTGCCGCCGACGTGGATGACGGTACAGGCCAAGTGCGGGTCCCCCACATCGGCCAAGGCGGCGAAGACCCTTGCAAGCCCCCAATGCGCTCCGGTGGCCAAGGGACCGAAGAGACTTCCGGCGAGCGGGTCCGCGAGCGGTCCGTCGAGGCGGTCGGGGGTGACGACGCTTCCGGCGGGGAAGCTCGACGGGACGGCCTGTGCGGTCCGGGTCGGTTCGATCAGCCCCATCCGTTGAACTGGTGCCTGAGAAGGCGAACTATAGTATCCTTCATCGCGCAACGGGTCACCACCGCGTCGATCATGCCGTGGTCCAAGAGAAACTGTGCACGCTGAAAACCCTTCGGCAGCGACTCCCTGATCGTGGCCTCGATGACCCGCGGCCCCGCGAATCCGACCAGAGCGCCGGGCTCGGCAAGGTTCGCGTCTCCGAGCATTGCGAAGGAGGCCGTGACCCCTCCCGTGGTGGGGTGGGTGAGCACGGAAATGAAGGGGATCCCCCGCTCGTGCAGCCTGCCCAGTACCGCAGAGGTTTTCGCCATCTGCATTAGCGAGTATATCCCTTCTTGCATGCGAGCTCCGCCCGAGGCTGAAACCGCTATCAACGGCTCCTCCTCCTCGAGCGCGGTCCGCCCCGCCCGCGCGAGCTTCTCTCCCACGACCGACCCCATCGATCCACCGATGAATTTGAAATTCATGACGGTGAGAACCACGTTCATGCCGTCCATCCGGCCGCGCCCCGATGTCAGCGCCTCGTTCGCGCCCTTCGCCTCCGCCACCCTGACCCTGTCCACGTATGCTTTCGAGTCGGTGAACTGGAGCGGATCGTCCGACCTGAGATCGGTGTCGAGTTCGCGGAAGCTGCCTTCGTCGAGGAGAAGGGAGATGTAGCCCTCGAAAGGAAAGGGCATGTGATGCCCGCACTCGGGACAGACTCTGAGGTTTTCGCGAAGCCCTGCCAGATAAAGTATCTCGCGGCATTCCGGGCACTTTTCGAAAACGTCGCGGGTGACCTTGCGCCGCTCACGACCCGTGATAGGCTTGTTGGTCCGCCGGAACCAAGCCATTTACCTACCTCCGTTGTTCTGGGCTGGAATCCCCTGCATCTGCGTCCGATCAGGTCGGTCGTTCTTCCGCGACCCGCCAGCAAATCGCGGCGGCGACCCATGACATCAGAAGGAAGGTACCACCGTAGCTCAGAAAAGGTAGTGGGATACCGGTGATCGGGGTGACGCCCATGGTCATGCCGACGTTCACGAATATGTGGACGAACCACATCCCAGCCACGCCGCTGAGCACGAGCCTTCCGAAGAGATCCTTGGAACGCGCAGCCATGCGCAACTGGAGAAAGACGACACCGCAGAGAGCGATCACCGCCGCCGAAGCGCCCAGGAATCCCAGTTCTTCGCCGACGACGCTGAAGATGAAGTCGGTATGCTGCTCCGGCAGGAATCCCAGCTCCTTCTGCGCTCCCTGGGCAAATCCCTGGCCGGTCAATCCCCCTGCGCCGATAGCCGCCTTCGACTGAAGCAACTGATATCCGACGCCGCTCGGATCGACGGTAGGGTCGAGCCACACGCGAATCCTGTTCTTCTGATATCCCTGGAGCGAATTCCAAAGCGGCCGAGCGGTGGCCCCGGCGAGGAAATTGGCGGAGAAGACGAGAGCGGCGCTGAGCAGGGACCTGGTTTCCAAGCGTTTCTCCCTCCACAACAGGAAGAGGACGAGGGCGACCATGTAGACCGCCCAGAGCAGAGTGCTGGTGCTGCCCAGGACGAACCCCAGAATCGGGCAGGTCGCAAACGCGAGCTGAATGGGCGGCATCCCGGCCCAGACCAGCGCGGCGAGCATTATGCCGACGAAGGCCAACGCCGTTCCGATGTCCGGCTGAAGCATCACCAGCCCGAGAGGCAGCGCCCCGATCATCCCGGGTACGACGAGGTCCTGCATCGAGGGCCGGGCCTTTCTCTGCTTCCTGTCGGAGAGATACGACGCGAGGAAGGCGATGGTCGCAACCTTCGCGATCTCGGAAGGCTGGAAGCCGATCGGCCCCAGATCTATCCAGCTCTTGACTCCCACGGCCGTCCCTCGCCCGGTTCCGACGACAAGAGTGGCCGCCAGCAGGGTCATGGAGAGTCCGTACGCGCCCTTTGCGCTCCATCGCAACCAGTTGAACGGAACCTGAGTGACCGCGAGGAAGGCCAGAATGGAGATTCCGGTCCACAACGCCTGTCTAGCCCATGCTCCCGTAGCGGACGTGTCCGGTCCGTGCAGCACGCCGGCGGAGTAGATCATCGCCACTCCGAAGAGGGTGAGCGCGAATATCAGCCCGACGAAGAGGTTGCGGAGCGCCATCCGACTACCCTGGCTCCGAGTCCGTCGGTCCATGAACAATCTCGCGCGGGCGCATAGTACGGCGGACCGAAGCACCGGCAAGGGAACGAGTCACGGTCGCCGGTTTCCCGTCTCCTGCTCGGCGCGGCTCATCCGATCCCAGTACCAGGCGGGATAGACACCTGCATTCGTATAGTCCAGGTAAGTCTGGAGGGTGTCGACGGCGATGCCGTGCTTGGTTCTCAGATAATAGTCCGCCGCCTTGGCCACGATGGGCGCCGCCGTCTCCGACCCGCTCTCGCCGTACTCGACCATCACCACGACCACGATCTCGGGGGGACCGTCGAACGGGCCGCCCATCCCAGCGAACCAGGCGTGGTCGTGCGCCTCACCCTTGATACTGAGAGAATTCTGGCCCGTCCCGGTCTTGCCCAGGACCTGCCAGTGCTCCAGGGCGGTCGCGTAATGCGCCGTTCCCCCGGGCTGAGTTACCCTTCTCAATCCCTCCCGCACCGCTGCGAGCTCTTCCTCCCCGAGGTTCAGAACCCAGCCCTCTCCCAGTTCCGCGCCGACGGCGATGGTAGGAGGAGGAGCCGAACCGTCCCGGGCGAGCGCCAGATAAAACTGCGCGATCTTGAGGGGAGTCTGCGAGTTCGGGCCCTGCCCGATAGCCAGACTGAGGACCTCGTTCTCCTTGGCGTCATATCCGAAGACCCGTTCCCAGAACTCCCGCCCTTCGGGGAAGACACCTTCGTTCTCCCGGGGCAGATCGATTCCGCACTTGTCTCGGAATCCTATCTGGTTGGCACGGTCGAGGAGACGGTCCAGCCCCAGACGCATGCCTAGCTGGTAGAAGTAGACGTTGCAGGAATTGCCGATGGCCTGAGCCATGTTGTTGTAGCCGTGGCCCTCTGGGTCCCAGCAGCGTCGGTAGTCGCCGCCGAAGGACATCCCGCCCCGGCAGGGAGTCGGCATAAACTCGTCGACCTCGACGACGTCCTGATCGAGTCCGATCGCGGCCACGGCGAGCTTCCAGGTCGAGGCCGGAGCATACCTGCCGAGAACGGCCCTGTTGAAGAGAGGATTGCTCGAATCGCCGGCGAGTCGCCCCCAAAGCTCGGTGTCGATGCCGCCGACGAAGTCGTTGGGATCGTAGCTGGGCGTTGAGTAGAGCGCGAGAACGCCACCGTTTTCCACATCCAGCGCCACAACGGCACCCGTCAGCGTATCCGGGAAGATCCGCGCGATCCATTCCTGCAACCCGAGATGGATATTGAGCCTGAGATCCTCGCCCGACGTGCCCGGGGCCTGGCGGGAAGAGGCGAACTCGCCCACGATGCGTCCGCGGGAGTCGACCTCGACGTAACGGAATCCCTGGGTGCCCTGGAGCGACATATCGTAGACTCGTTCCAGCCCGTCCTTGCCGACGACCATTCCGCTTCGGTACCGGTCGTTCGGGAATCCGTCGCTCCCGAGCTCGGTTTCCGATATCTCGCCGACGTAACCGGTCAGATGTGCGACCGTGCGCCCTGCGGGATAGAGTCTTCGCGGCCGGGTTTCGACGACTACCCGCGGGAATTCGTCGGGGCGTTCGGCGATGGCGCTCACCGTTCGGAAATCGGCATCTCTGTCGATGACGACGGGTTGATTTCCGTGGCGCCTCGACGCCTCCAGGTGACGCCGGATCTCGGACTCCGGAATCGCTACGTAGGTGCCGATATGGCGCAGGGCCGACTCGAGGTCGCTCAAGTTGGTGGGCACGACCACGATACTGTAGCCCTGCGTGCTGGTTGCGATCATGCGTCCGTCCCGATCGACGATGTCCCCGCGCGGCACCGCCACCGGCATCCGGCGCACACGATTCGACTCGGCCCTCAGCTCCCACTCCTCGGTACCGAGTATCTGAAGCCTGAAGAGCGAACCCAGGAGAATCGCCAAGGCGAGAAATACGAATCCCTGGCATGCCCATTCCCTTACGAACGCGTCAGCGCCGGCGTGCGGCTTCACAGCCTCTCCTCGGTCAGACCCAGAAGGATTACGATGAAGAACCCCACGAACACCAGGTACCCGCCGCCGATGCCTGCGGCGACTGCGGCTTCAGTCAGACTGCCGCGATTGTCGCCGCCCGCCACCCAGACCGCTGTGTCGACGGCGAGTTTTCCGAAGAAGAGGTAGGACGCGAAGAACCATCTCGAATAGACGATCAACCGCGTACACAGCGAACCGAGTATGCCAGCCACGGTTCCCGCCAGCGCGTTGGCGCCGAAAGCCGAGAGGGCGGTGGCGTCCTTGAGAAGCCCCAGAACCAACCCGGCGAAGGCTGCGACGGCGAGCGGGGAGGTTCGGGCGACGATGAGTATGGCGAGGGTGACCAGATCGGGCGCCAACGCCCCCAGTCCCAAACCCACGTGAAGAAAAAGATGGAGCGCGACCAGGAAGACGGAGAGGGCGACTAAACGAGTCCTGTTCCTGACAACCGTTCCTTCGCGTTCGCCACCGGCAGGGGAACGGTGGATCTGGTCCGCCGCGGCCATCAGAACCCGTTTCCGCCGGGTCGGATTCCGCTCGTGCGGTCCCGGGGCGGCGGCGCTCCGAGAGTGTCGTCGGCCAAGGCGTCCAGGGAATCGGCCGACCAGAGGCTTCTGAGGTCGTCGTCCGGGCCCGCCACGCTCACAGCGGCATAGAGGACCGACGCGGGCTTCACCGCCGGTGTGAGCCAGTAGGTCTTCGCCCACGGTTCCCGCTCGGCCCGCACTTCGGAGATAACGCCGATCGGTATGCCTCGTGGATATACGCTGCCGAGACCACTGGTCAAGACCCGCTTGCCGATGACGGGATCGCCGTGATAGGGCAGCCCGTCCAGTACGAGACGGTCCTCCTCCCGGTAGGTTCCTCGTTCCGTCCAGACTATGCCGTAGGCGCTTCCGCTCTCCACCATCGCGCTCGCCCGGAAATCCGCGTGCGTCCAGTCGATGCCCACGGCGGAGCCGCGCCTTGCCTGAACGATCCGCCCGACCACGCCGTCGGGAGTGATGACGGGCCGTCCCGGCGTCACCCCTTCGTCGATTCCCTTGTTGACGATGAACATGCCCTCGGAGCCCGCGCCGCGGGTGCGCAGCAGGGCGACTCCGACGAACTTGCCCACCCCCCTGTCGCCGAGATCGAAGAGGGCGCGCAGAGACTCCACCTCCTCATCGAGACTCGCCGAATAGGTCACCACCGCCATCAGCGAATCGATCTTGCGCCTGTGTATCTCCAGTTCCGACACGGAGTGTCGCGCCGTCTCGAGCTCCGTCCGGATCGCCACGAAGGGTCTGAGAACCGATGCTCGAAGCGCCGTCGCCATGTCCGCTTGCACCTCGGCGGGCGTGAATCTCAGCGTCGCTCCGATGACGAGGGTGAAAACCGCCAGGAGGATATCGAGAAGCGTGCCCCCGGCGCCGGATCTCCGAGGGCGACGCCGCCCTATTCCTGCAAAACCCTGCTGAATCTGTCCCAATCGTCCAACACCCGCCCTGCTCCCCGGATCACGCAGGTGAGGGGTTCGTCATCGACGTGAACCACAAGGCCGGTTTCGTGCTGCAGAAGTTCGTTGAGCCCCCTGGTCAGCGCTCCGCCGCCGGTCAGGAAGACGCCGTGATCCATGATGTCCGCGACCAACTGGGGCGGTGTGCTTTCAAGCGCCCGTCTGACCGCGTAGACGATATCCTGGATGGGTTCCTGCATACACTCGCGAACCTCCTCCGAGTGAATCGTCACGGAACGGGGAATGCCGGTCACCAGGTCCCGTCCCTTCACGTCCATCTCCCTCTCGCTTCCGACATCGAAGGCGGAGCCCACCTGGATGCGTAGGGTCTCGATCTCCCATTCGCCGACCGAGAGGTTGTGGTTGCGACGGATGTACTGCTTGATGGCCTCGTCGAATCTGTCGCACGCCACCTTGATCGAGGTGTTGGAAACCACCGTCGACAGGGCGATGACCGCGATCTCGCTGGTGCCTCCCCCGATGTCGATCACGATATTGCCCTGGGGAGCGTCGACGGGCAGCCCGACGCCGATAGCCGCCGCCATGGGTTCGGCGATCGTGTAGACCGACCGAGCTCCCGCCGAGATGGCCCCGGATCGCACGGCCCTTTTTTCGAGCTGGGTGATTCCGGAGGGTACGCCCACCACCATGCGGGGACGGATGCGAAAGAAGTGCTTCCTGACCGCCTGGCGCAGGAAGTGACGGAGCATCATCTCGGTCACGTCCACATCGGCGATCACTCCGTCGCGAAGAGGACGTACGGCCTTTATGGTTTCCCCGGTCCTGCCCAGCATCCGCTTGGCTTCCAGGCCGATGCCTGCGATCTCGGTACCGCCCTTGCCGTTGCTTCGGATCGCCACGACGGAGGGTTCGTTGAGCACGACACCCCTCCCCCGCACGTACACCAGCGTGTTCGCCGTCCCAAGGTCGACCGCGACGTCGGTTACGGGCGTAAGGCGGTCAGTGTTAAACCAGGCCATCGGGTTTATCTCATCCTCCCCGGGGTCGGACGACTCGGGCCGTCCGCGCCGTTAATCGATTTCGGGTCTCCTACAAGGACTTCCGGTAATGCGCAAATGTTCCGTCCGTGTCCGGGCATCTTCAGCTCCGTCCGGTGCTGCCGAATCCACCGTCTCCTCGCTCGGTTCTCCCGAGGGAGTCCATCTCCGAGAAACAAGGAGATTCGAAACGGGCGAATACCATCTGAGCTATGCGTTCACCTCTCCCGAGTCTGACCGGATCGGACCCCAGGTTCTGCAGGACGACCCTAAGCTCGCCTCTGTAATCCGGGTCGATGGTTCCGGGGGCGTTGGGCATCGTGAGAGCGTGCTTGAGAGCGAGCCCCGAGCGCGGTCGGATCTGCGCCTCCAAGCCCTCAGGGAGCGACATCGCGAGACCGGTGCCGACGGCGCGCACTTCGCCGGGAGCGAGCTCGATCTCCGGCTCGGCGGAGCGAAGGTCGTAGCCCGCCGCACCGGGGGTTCCCCTGTCGGGAAGCGGTAGATCGGGGTTGGAAGGAAGCCGCTTGAATCCGACGCTGTCGGTGCGGGCCCGTTCAGCCAAGAGCTTCCTCGACCGACACGCACTCCAGTCCGAACACGTCGGCGACCGCCTTATGGGTGATCTTGCCCCCCACCATGCTCACTCCGCCGTAGAGGGAGTCGTCTTCCAGGGCCGCTCGCGCCCAGCCCTTGCTCGCGACGGAAAGGGCGTAAGGAAGAGTCGCGTTCGTCAAGGCTGCGGTGCTCGTCTGCGGAACCGCGCCTGGCATGTTCGCCACGCCGTAATGGGTGACGCCGTCGACGACGTACACGGGGTCGTCGTGGGTCGTCGGCCGGATGGTCTCCACGCAGCCTCCTTGGTCGACCGCGACATCGACGATCACCGTGCCCGGTCGCATTACCGCGAGGTCCGCGCGCATGAGCAGCGACGGCGCTTTCGCCCCGGGGATGAGCACCGCGCCGACCACGAGATCGGAGTCGCGCAGATGCTCGCGCACGGAGTGGTGGGTGGAGTAGATGCACTCCACGTTCGCGGGCATGACCTTCGACAGGTAACGGAGCCGCTCCAAGTCGACATCCATGACGAAGACGCGAGCGCCAAGGCCTGCCGCCATCTGTGCGGCGTTGGTCCCGACTACGCCGCCCCCGATGATCAGCACCTTGCCCGGGAGCACTCCCGGCACTCCGCTCAGCAGGACGCCCGGCCCGCCGTAAGGGCGTTCCAGATAGCGAATGCCGGCCTGTATCGCCAACCGTCCCGCCACCTCGCTCATGGGGGTCAGCAGCGGCAGCTCGCCGTTGGGAAGCTCCACGGTCTCGTAGGCGATCGCGGTGGCGCCGGACTCGATCGTCGCTCGGGTGAGAGCCTCGTCGGCGGCGAAGTGGAAGTAGGTGAAGACGATCTGCCCCTCGCGCATTTGCGGCCACTCGGGCTCGATCGGCTCCTTGACCTTCATGATCATCTCGGCCCTCCCCCACACCGCTTCGGGGCCGGACACGATCTCGGCACCGGATTCCCGATAGGTCTCGTCTGTAAAAGCGCTTCCCGACCCGGCTCCCTCCTGGATCATCACCTCGTGACCGGCGCTGACCAGGGCCTCCACCCCGCCCGGGGTGAGCGCTACCCGGTACTCTTCGGATTTCACTTCCGTGGGAACGCCTATCTTCACTGCGGATTCACTCCAAGACGGCCTGACCGCTCAAGCCGCAGCTGCGGGTATCAGCTCCGGGCCGAGCCGAAGCAGGAGGTAGTTGTCCGGATCGAAATGCTCCGCGGCCACTCGGTCGATGTCCGAGGCTTCGACACCTTCGATCCGAGCGAGAAGCTCATCGATGTCGAGGAAGGGCTCGTCGTGAAGGGCGAAAGAAGCCAGACGGGCAAGACGCGCGGCGGTCGATTCGAGGGAGAGCACGAGGCCGCCCTTCAGTTGCTCCTTCGCGGCGGCGATCTCGCTCTCGGACAGCTCTCCGGCGGCGACCCTCGCCATTTCCGTCCGGATCGCCTCGATCGCGGCATCGGCGGTCGCGGAACCCGTCCCGGCGTAAATGCCGGCAAGCCCCGCCGCGCTGAAGAACTGCTGGAAGGTCTGCACTTGGTAGCAGAGACCGAGATCTTCGCGGACGCGCTGGAAAAGTCGTGAGCTCATCCCGCCGCCCAGAGCCTGCGAGACGATCGCGAGAGCGTGGCGGTCGGGATGGGAGCGCCCAGGGACCTTGGACCCGAAAACGAGGTGGGACTGCTTCGTGGGACGGACGCAGAGCTCGGTCCCGGTACGTACGCTGCGGGGCGGGCGTGGCGACGACGTGCGCCTCCCGGGGGGCAGGCCGCCGAAGAGGCTGCCCGCCTGACCGAAGAAGCGATCCGGGTCGAGCGCACCTGCGGCGGCCACGACAAGGTTGCTGCCCCGGTACCGGGAGTGCGCTTCGACGATATCGGTCAGAGCGAGCTCGCGGACGGTGGCCGAGCTTCCCAAAATGGGTTTGCCGTAAGGATGTCCCGCCCAGAGACGCTCACCGTGAAGATCGTAGACGACGTCGTCGGGGGTATCCTCGACTTGGGCGATCTCCTCCAGCACGACCCGGCGTTCGGTCTGAAGATCGCGCGCCGTCAGCTTGGGGTTCAGGACCAGATCGGCGAGCACGTCGAGGGCCGGATCGAGGTGCGCCGCCGCCACCCGGGCCTGATAGCAGGTGTGCTCCCTGGAGGTGTAGGCGTCGAGCCAGCCGCCGAGGGACTCGACCGACATGGCGATATCGCGGGCGCTCCGCCGCTTGGTGCCCTTGAAGACCATGTGCTCGAGCATGTGCGCGGCCCCTTCCCTCCCGACCGGATCGTGGGCGCCTCCGCACCGCACCCATACTCCGACGGCGACCGAGCGCGCACCTTCGACCAGCTCGCATTCGAGCCGCACCCCGTTCGAGAGAGTAGAGCGCAAGGCAGGCATGACTAACGGTCCGCGGACAGCCCCGAGCGAGCGCCGGGCCCGGCTAAGCGCCGCAGCGGCAGGGCGCTACGCCCCGCCGTCAGCGACATCCGCGACCCGCAGTCAGCTTCACCTGCCGGCCTCCTCTGAAATGGCGGCGCGGCGCGAAAGACGCAGCTTGCCGTTGCCTTCCACGGAAAGAAGCTTCACCCTGGTCTTGTCGCCCCGCTTGAGAACATCCTCCGTCCGGTTGGTCCTGCCTTCCTGGAGCTCGGAGATGTGGCAGAGCCCCTCGATGCCCGGCATGATCTCGACGAAGGCCCCGAAGGTGGTCGTGTTCTTGACGATACCTTCGTAGACGATGCCGACTTCGGGCTCGGCGACGATCGCCTCGATCATTTCGCGGGCCCGAGCGCCTGATTCCGGCGTCGTCGCGGCCACCTTGACCAGACCTTCGTCGTCGACCTCGATCTTCGCCCCGGACTCCTCCTGAATGGAGCGGATGATCTTGCCCTTGGGGCCGATCAGGTCACCGATCTTCTCCGGGTTGATCTGGATGGCGATGATCTGAGGCGCGTGCGCGGAGAGATCCTCCCTGGGCGCGGCAATGACCCCGTCCATGTGGTCGAGGATCTTCAGCCGGCTCTCGTGCGCCCGCGTGAGGGCCTCCTGGAGGAGATCCATGTCGAGGCCGTCGATCTTGATGTCCATCTGGATCGCGGTGACGCCCTTGCGGGTGCCGGCGACCTTGAAATCCATGTCGCCCAACGCGTCTTCAAGACCGAGAATGTCGGTGAGGACGGCGAAACGCTCGCCCTCCTTGACCAGCCCCATCGCGATTCCGGCACACGACGCCTTGATGGGTACGCCGGCATCCATGAGCGCGAGCGAGGAGCCGCACACGGTGGCCATCGAGGACGAGCCGTTCGACTCCAGAATGTCGGAAACCACGCGGATGGTGTAGGGAAAGTCGTCGTTACCGGGCAGGAGCGGGGATATGGCGCGTTCGGCCAGATTCCCGTGGCCGATCTCGCGGCGGGACGTGCCCCGGTAGGGCCGGGCTTCACCGACCGAGAACGGCGGGAAGTTGTAGTGGAGCATGAACGACTTGGTGACCTCGCCCATGGTGTCGATCGAGTCGATGCGCTGCTCGTCGCGACCGGTGCCCAGAGTAGCCACCACAAGCGCCTGAGTCTGACCGCGGGTGAAGAGCCCGGAGCCGTGGGTACGTGGAAGCACGCCGACCTCGCTGGCAAGCTCTCGGATCTCGTCCAGGCCACGACCGTCGGCCCTCTTGCCCTCGTCGAGCACGCGCCTGCGCATGACCTTCTTCTCGACCGCGCGCAGAACCGTGCCGACCTCGTCGGCGAACTCCGCGTCATCGTCGTCCAGAGACGCGCGCACATTTTCGGCGACCTCGCGGATCGCCGCCATGCGCTCGTTCTTGTCGGAGATGGAGAGGGCTTCTTCGACTCCGGGGCCGGCCATCTCCGCCACCTTGTCCCGGAAGTCGGCCGGCGGTCCGATCGGAGACCACTCCATATGGGCGCTACGCAGCCCGTCGATGAGCTCCTCCTGGAGCGCGCACAGCTCCTTGATGCCGTCATGGGCCAGCCTTATTGCATCGAGGACGTCCGCCTCAGGGACCTCCTGGGCTCCACCCTCGACCATGGTCACGGCGTCGGCCGAACCCGCCACCACGAGTTCGATATCGGAGGATTCGAGCTGGGCGAAGGTCGGGTTGACGACCCACTCGCCATCCACGCGTCCGACTCGCACTGCGGCCACCGGAGTGTCGAAGGGGACCTTGGACATGTTGAGCGAGACCGACGCTCCGAGCAGAGCGAGTATGTCGGCGTCGTTCTCCTGATCGGCGGAGAGCACGAAGCAGGCGACCTGCGTCTCGTGCATGAACCCATCAGGGAAGAGCGGACGGATGGGACGATCGACCTGCCGCGCCGAGAGGATCTCCTTCTCGGAGGGGCGTCCCTCGCGCTTGAAGAAACCGCCGGGAATCTTACCGGCGGCGTAGGTGCGTTCCCGATATTCGATGGTGAGCGGGAAGAAGGGAAGGTGGGTGGGTTTGCCTTGGACGGTCGCGGCGCAAAGGACCACGGTTTCGCCGTACTGGACGACGCATGAGCCCTGTGCCAACCTCGCGAGACGGCCTACCTCCATGGAGAGTGTGCGGCCCGCGAACTGATGTTCCAACGTTCTGATCATGTTTTACAGCTTTCTCGTTCGCCGAACGCCGCTAGTTGCGGTTCGGCGTGGATCCACCTCGTCGGGCGGACGTTTGGGAATGGTGGGCGCACCGTCTCGAGTCGAGCGGCGGACAGCCCGGGAAGAATGCTCCGACTCCGAATCGAGGAGTCGATGAGCGCCGGTTCGCGACGCGACTCCTGAACGAGTCGCTGCGGGAGGCCGGGTGGTGAATTGGAGATGGCCGGTATCGAAGAAGGGATCAATGGCGCAGGCCCAGGTCCTTGATGAGGTTGCGGTAGCCCTCCAGGTCGGTGCGCCGGTACCAGCCGAGGAGTCTGCGTCGGCGGCCGACCATCTTGAGCAGACCTCTGCGGCTGTGGTGATCCTTCTTGTGCTCCTTGAAGTGGGAGCGGAGATCGTCGATGCGGGCGGTCAGCAGCGCGATCTGTACGGGGGCGCTGCCGCGGTCTCCTTCGTGGAGCCTGTACTTCTCGATGATCTGTTCTTTCTCGATGGCCATTCCGTGCCTCCTCAGGAGTTGCTCTGCAAGGGAAGCTGTGGTCGTGGTGCCGGCCGAGCTTGCCGACAGCCATGAAACCTAGCCGCAAACCGGCTCACCGTCCAGTGCCGGAGCGGGAGACGGGTTGGGACGGGAAACGCCGGGATCGACCAGCCTACGCGCCGCCCCGATGTCGAGCGCCATCCGCGAACTCAGCTCTTCGGCGTCCGAAAACCGTTCTATCCCGCGAATGCGCCGAACCAGATCTATGCGGATTCGGCTTCCGTAGAGGTCGATATCCGGGAAATCGAGCAGATGGGCCTCGACCGAGGATTCCGCTCCCTCGAATGTGGGTCGGGGACCGGTGTGCAACGCCCCGACATGGCTCGCCCGGCGGGCGACCTCGGGCGGTGAAGCGCCGGGAGGAACGAAGACCCGGGTCGCGTAAATTCCCGGGGGCGGGAGCAGCTTCTCGCGCGGCAGCTTCAGGTTGGCGGTGGGAAACCCGAGCGCCCGTCCCCTTCCGTCGCCTTGCACGACGCGCCCCGAGATCGAGTAGGGTCGTCCCAAACAGCGCTCGGCCTCGTCGAGTTCTCCGGCCAGGATCGCGGCTCGGATCCGCGAGGACGAGACCGCCGACCGACCGAGGGTGCGATCGCCCCCTTCCTCCGGCGCCCGGGACCTCGGCGCTGCGGCTAGCAGTGGTGGAACCACGGCCACGTCGAAACCGAAATCGGCCCCGAGCGCTCGCAGAGTTCCCGCGTCGCCGGATCTGTCGCGCCCGAAACCGTGATCGTGGCCGACGATAAGCTCTCGGACCCCCAGCTTGTCGACGAGAATCTCGCGCACGAAACGCTCCGGGGTGTATCGAGAGAGCCGGCGAGTGAACCTGAGCAGGAGAACCATGTCCAGTCCGGTAGCGGCCAACGCTTCCGTTTTTTCAGGGGGGGTTGTCAGAAGACGAGGCACCTTTTCGGGCCGCACGACGCTGACCGGATGCGGGTCGAAAGTCACCAGAATCGACCTGCATCCCCTTGCTCGCGCCCGTTCGATGACGAGATCGAGCACCTCGCCGTGACCCCTGTGGACTCCGTCGAACGTGCCCACCGTAGCTACGCTGCCTGTGGCGAGGCGGGGCAGCGAGGATACCGCCATCAACCCGGAAATACCTTGCGAGGCCGCAGACGCCAGCGACCTGACTCGGTGCGCTCGCCCTCGGCCACGGCGACAAGCTCGCCGGACCGGGAGACGCACACGACTCCGGGCTCCGCATCGTCGAGCGCCTCCACCTCGACGCCGCGTCCGAACCCCAGCTCCCTCTCCTCGGCCGCGCCTGCCTCCACGCGCGGCAGATGCGCGAGGGCCGCAAGCGGATTCATGCGAGCTCGGTGTACGGCTTCGGCGTCATCCAAAAAATCGAAACCGACCGCCCCGGACACATCGACCGCTCCCGAACGGATCCGGCGCAGCGCGGTCAGATGGGCGCCCACCGACAGGATCCGTCCGAGATCCCGGGCGAGAGCCCGCACGTAGGTTCCGGTGGAGCAGTCGATGCGAAGCGTGAGCTCCGGCGGATCCCAGCTCGCCATTTCCAGCCGCGTTACCCTGACCCGGACCGGAGCTAGCTCGACCCGCTCACCCCGGCGGGCCCGCCGGTAGGCCCGCTCGCCCCCGATCTTCTTGGCCGAGAACCGGGGCGGGACCTGCATGAGCTCGCCGGTAAGCTCCGCGAGCGCCGCCTCCACCCGGCTAGGAGCGAGTCGGCGCCAGTCCTCCGAGCTTGCGGTGACCGTTCCCTCGGTGTCGTGGCTCTCCGTCTCGACGCCGAGCCTGGCGGTGGCCAGATAGGACTTGTCTACCGAGCCGAGATACTCGGCCAAGCGGGTCACCTTGCCCACGCAGAGCACCAGAAGGCCTGAGGCGAACGGATCGAGGGTTCCACAGTGCCCGACCCGCCTCTCGCCCCAGACTCTCCGGGCTCGGTCGACCACGTCGTGAGAGCTCGGACCGCAGGGCTTGTCGACCGGCAGAACGTAGCCGTTGCCGGAAATCACTTCTCACCCGGATCCGGAGCGTCGTCTTCCCGTCCCCCATCCTCGCGCGCCAGGTTCAACTTGTCGATGAGGGATTCGATGCGCTGCGAATGCTCGAGGGAGCGGTCGATGCGAAAACGGAGTTCGGGCACCCTTCTCAGCTTCATGGACTCTCCCAGGGCCCGGCGCAGCTCGGGTGCGCTGCCGTTCAGAAGCCTGGTCAGCTCGTCGACGGCCGAGCCGCTTGCAGCCACGAGCGGACGTACGAAGACCTTGGCGGATCCCAGATCGGGAGCCGCTTCCACGTCGACCACCGTGACCGGACCTATGCGCGGATCCCGGAGCCGTCTGGCGATCAGGCCCGAAATCTCCCGCCTGAGCAGGGCGTTCAGCCGGGCAGTTCGCCTACTCATGGAAGAGCGGGGCCGACCGGTGGATCAACTGGCCTTGGCGAGTTTGCGGGCGATCTCCTCGACGGTGTAGCACTCGATCTCGTCACCGACCTTGACATCGTTGAAGTTGGCGATGCCGATTCCGCACTCGAATCCTTCCCGGACCTCGCGCGCGTCGTCCTTGAAGCGTCTGAGCGATGCGATCTCGCCTTCGAAAACAGTCTTCCCCTCCCTGATCACCCGTATGCGGAACTTGCGGTTCACGCGTCCCTGAACCACGTAGCAGCCGGCGATCATCCCCACCTTCGAGACCCGGAAGGTCTCTCGCACCTGCGCGCTGCCCTCCACATGCTCGACCTGATCGGGCGAGAGTCGGCCTTCGAGCGAGCGGGTTAGGTCGTCGACCGCCTTGTATATGATGTCGTAGGTCCGAATCTCGACCGCGGCATCTTCCGCCTGCTTGCGGGCGGCGGCCTGGGGGCGCACCCCGAAGCCGATAATGACCGCCTCGGTGGTCTGAGCCAACAGCACATCGGACTCGTTGATCGCACCCACCCCCCTGTGGACGATGCGGACGCGAACGCCGTCTTCCTCGCCGCCGATCTGCTCGAAGGCGTCGGCGAGGGCCTGGACGGAGCCGTCCACGTCTCCCTTGACCAGGATCGGTACCTCTATCATCCCGTCGGCCTGCGTCAATTGCGCGAAGTCGCCGATCTTCTTCGCTCTCTCACGCAGTCTCATCTGCTTCTCGCGGTCGAGCTGCTGGAGTTCGGAAACGCGAGCCTGGGCCCGCGACGGCTCCATCACTTGGAGAGGGTCGCCCGCCTGGGGTACTCCGCCCGCCCCCAGCACCTGCACCGGAATCGAGGGACCAGCCTCCTTCACAGGCATCCCGCGCTCGTCGTGCATGGCCCGCACCCGACCCTGGTGGAGTCCGCAGACGAAGGTGTCACCTACGCGGAGAGTTCCCCCTTGGACGAGAACCGTGACCACCGGTCCCTTCCCGACATCGAGACGGGCTTCGACGACGGTGCATACGGCACGGCGCCGAGGATCGGCGCGCAGCTTGTCCTCCATGAGCTCGGCCTGGAGAAGAACCTGCTCCAGAAGATCGTCTATTCCCTTCCCGGTCTTGGCGGAGACGTTGGCGGAGAGCACCTCGCCTCCGAGGTCGTCGACCTGGACCGAGTGCTGGAGAAGCTGCCTCTTGACCCGGTCCGGATCCACGCCGGGCAGGTCGCACTTGTTTACCGCCACAACCAGCGGAACGCCGGCGCTCGACGCGTGGTTGATCGCTTCGACCGTCTGGGGCATGACGGAGTCGTCGGCTGCCACCAGCAGTATGACGATGTCGGTCACATCGGCGCCGCGGGCTCGCATGGCTGTGAAGGCGGCGTGGCCGGGAGTGTCGAGGAAGGTCACCCGTCCGCTCGGCAATTGGACGTGGTAGGCCCCGATGTGCTGAGTGATGCCTCCGGCTTCTCCGGCGACGACGTTGGCCTTGCGAATGCGGTCGAGGAGCAGCGTCTTGCCGTGGTCCACATGTCCCATGACCGTGACCACCGGCGGTCGCGGTTCTGCCGTCTCGGAGTCGATGCCGTAGGGGTCGATGTCCTCGACGACCTCCAAGGTCTCCTCTCGCTCCACGTTGAAGTTGAACTCGTCGAGGAGCATCTCGATCTGGTCGAAGTCGAGACGCTGGTTGATGGTGACCATCATGCCCATGTTGCGGAACGCCGAGCCGATCAGGGCAGCCGGAGTCTCTTCGACGAGCTCGGCGAGTTCGGCCACGCTCAGGAACTCCGCGACGCGCACGGTTCGGCGCTCGCGCTCCCGACGCTCCTGCTCGGCGGCCTCCTGCCGTTGCCGCTCCTCGATCTGGTCCGGCGTCAGCCGCTGACGACGCCGCGGCTTGCGGCCCGGCCCCCGCATCTGGCCCCGAATACGACTGACGTTGCGTTTCGCCGCCTGTTGGGCGCTCTGGCGCTTGGCGGCCCGGCCCTTGGGACCGGGTTTCCTGGCCGGCTTGCCGTCGGAGGTGTATCCCGAGGCGCGTACCTTGACCTGTCCGCCCACCCCGGTGGAGGCGGCGGGCCTGGGAATCCTGGGAGAACGGAGCGGGGTCCCGGAGGCCGCCGGGCGCAGGCCGGACCCCGTCGCAGGAGTCGGGGGGACGCCTGTTGAAGACTCGGGTGCGCCGGAAGCCGGGGGACCCTGGGTAGGCGCGGTCGAGGTGGGGTCGGTTGCCGCTCTCTCTTCCGTAACGACCGGGCCGGTGGGCCTAGGTTGCTCGTCGGCGGCCACCTCGGACGCGGATCTCCCACTCGCCGCATCGTCGACGATGGCGGTCTCGGCCGGACCGGACCGGGGCTCCGCAGAGGGCATTCCGTCCGTCGCGGCCGCATCGGCCGCCGGTGTCTCCCGGGTGGTCTCCGTCGATCCGGTGTCGCCGTCCGAGGACGAGGCGGCGACCCTGGGCTCCTCCTCCTCAGAGGGCGCGATCTCCACCTGCTCCGACTGCGCGTCCGCTTCGGTGGTCGGGTCGGCTTCCGGCTTGGTGGCTCTGACCCGCTTCCGCGCCTTTCTACGCCTCGTGACCGGCGAACCGGCCGACCTCACCGCCGACTTGACGATCTTCGCATACCCGGCGCCCGAAGCCCGCCTCTCCTTCTCGAGCCTGGCGCGCACCTTGCTCGCGACCCCCGGCCCGAGCGCGTCCGACCCTGTCGGAACGGGAAGCTTCACCGATCTCAGGTAGGCTACCAGGTCGGGGGGGGGTACTCGGAGGTCCTTCGCCAGCTCTCGAATCGTCATCTAGCGCCCGCCACCCTCTCGTTCGAGTTCGCGGCGTCCGGATCGGCGCGGTCCCCAATCTCCGCCGAATCGTGCTTGATCAGTATCCGGGCTATCCGCTCTGCGAAGCCGGGGTGGGTCACCGCCACCGCCGTGGTCGGACCCCTCCCGAGGGCGACACCCAGCGTCCGGCGGTCGGCTGCCGCGACTACCCGCACTCCCCGTCCGAACGCCGCTCTCTCGATCTTGGCGAGCTGGCCCCGCGCGGCGTCACGGGCGGTCACGACGAGCATGGCGTCGCCGTTCCGCAACGTCCTCACGGCGGCCGCGGACCCGGCATGTGCACCGGAGGCGCGGCGGGCCAAGCCTATCAGGCCCAGGGCTCCCGAGATCGAACGTCGCTTCAAAGCTATGCGCTCCCTGCGGCTATGGTCTGGTCGTCTTCGACTTCGGTCAGCTCTTCGATCACACCCAGAACCTGCTTGGCGGCCTCCTCCGAAACTCCCTGGATCTCCTGAAGCGAATCGCTGGTGAGGTCGATGATCTGCAGGAAGGATCGGAAACCCGCCTCTTCGAGTGCCGCTATGATCGAGCTCGGGAGAGGGAGATCCTTGAGCGCCATGTCTCCGTAGGCCAGCGCGTCAGGATCTTCGATCGGATCGTCCGATCCGCGCTCGATCCACTCGCGGGAGCCGTAGAGGTCGATCTGCCAGCCCACGAGCTGTGACGCCAGACGCACGTTCTGGCCGTTTCTCCCGATGGCGAGCGAAAGCTGATCTTCGTCGACGATCGCGGTCACGACCCGCTGGTTCGGGTCGGTCAGGACCCGCGCAACCCGCGCAGGCGCCAGAGCCCGTCGCGCGAACACCTCGGTATCCGGATGCCACGGCACGATGTCGATGCGTTCACCTCCGAGCTCGTTGACCACCGCCTGCACCCTGGAGCCCCGCAGCCCCACGCAGGCGCCCACCGGGTCGATGGACTCGTCGTCGCTGACCACGGCGATCTTGGTGCGTCCGCCCACTTCTCTCGCGATCTCCCGAATCTGGACGACTCCCTGGTGGATCTCGGGCACCTCGATGCGGAAGAGCGCCGCCACGAAGGCGCGGTCCGATCGGGAGAGGATCAGCCGGGGTCCGCGCGGTGTCTCGTCCACCTTCTTGAGCACCGCCCGGATGGGATCGCCCTGCCGGAACCGCTCCCTCGGGTTCTGCTCCTTCCAAGGGATGATGGCGTCGGCTTCGCGGGCGCGGTTGACCGTCACCACCAGCTTGCCGCGTTCGTTCTGCTGCACCTCGCCGGTAAGAAGGTCGCCGACGACGTCCGAGAACTCGTCACGAATCCGGTTGCGTTCGTTGTCGCGCACAAGCTCCTTCAATTTCTGACTGATCGCGCGCACGGCATTCAGCCCGAGTTCAGTGAATTCGACCGGAACCTCCATCACGTCGCCGACCTCGAACTCCGGATCGTCCCAACGAGCCTCTTCCAGCGAGACCTCGGAGGCCGGGTCTCCGACCTCGCGCACCACCCTGCGCAGGAGAACGATGTCGATCTCCTCGGCGATGCCGTCGATCTCCACCTCCGCCTGGACGGACGGGCCGTGCACGCGGGTCAGACCGGCGAAAATGGCTTCTCTGAGGATGCCGTTTCCTTCTTCCTCGCTCAGATTCCTCTTGTCGGTCACCACCTTGAGGGCAGCGAAAACCTGTGGCGAACTCATCGCGTCCCTCCCGAATCCCAGTTGAACACCAGACGAACCTCCCTGGTCTCGCTCCGAGGGACGCGCACTTCCGCACCGTCGGTCAGGCGCAGGCGCAGCAGTTGTCCGTCCCGCTCATCGGAGATCCCCAGGAGTTCGCCCTCGATGACGGCCGAGGGACCGAACCGCTCCGCGCTCCCTCTGACCGCCACTCTGCGACCGACGAAGCGTTCGAAGTGCCGCTTCCGAGTCAGGCGTCGCTCGACACCCGGCGAAGAGACCTCGAGCACGTAGCGCTCGGGGTATTCGGGGTCGGCGTCCAGCCACTCTTCGAGCGCCCTCGAGACCTCGGCGCAGTCGCCCACCGAGACCTCTTCACCGGTGGGACGATCGATGCGCAGCTCCAGAACGGGCCTTCTGGCGTGCCCGCGACGACGTAGCTCCACCAGTTCGAAGCCGAGCTCCTCGACCCGTCGGTCGAAGTCCCTCTCGGTCGTTTCGCTTCTGGTTCGAGCGCCGTTGGCGGTCATCCTCGCTCCCATTCAAATATGAAGGGGTCCGCCGCCTGAGCAGCGCACCCCCTGCCGCATCGCGGGCGGCGTCTCCGCGGCCGCGCGACGCTACGCCGACCCGCTGGGCGGCGTATCCGTAGCTGGAGAATATACGCCAAACCCAGCTTGGGTTCAAGGGCGGCACGGGTCGGGGATCGGGAGCGTGGATTTCGTCAGGCCACCTGGCGCTCCACGCCCTCCACGATCTGGAACACCGGGTCCAGCTCGAGGCCGAGGCTGCTGGGGTTCGAACGCGCCTTCGCTTCGGGCGGCGGGCGGGGGTTCCGGCGGAGATGCTGTTCGACCAGATGAAGGCGGTGGTGCTGGCGGACGGGCGGAACTCGGGTGGCCCGCCTGTTGGAGAACCCGGAGTTCCGGGGCTTCAGCGACCACTGGGGCTTCCGGATCCGGGCGTGCCGCCCGTACCGTGCGCAGACGAAGGGCGAGGTTGAGCGCCCGGTCCGCTACGTGCGGGGGAACTTCTTCTACGGCCGGGATTTCGTGTCCGACGACGACCTCGACGTGCGGGAGCGGCGATGGCTCGACGAGGTCGCCAACGTGCGGGTCCACGGGACGCTAGGGGAGCGCATCGACGACCGCTTCGCGCGGGCGCGGCCGCTGCTCGGCCCCCTGGCCCCGCATCCATAAGCTTCCAGCCTTCGATCCGGCCGTGAGCCCCCCGCCATCGGCGGCCGTCACCGTGATCGTGGCCGTGCCCTTCGCGCGCCCCTCGACCGTAAGCGTCGAATCCGTCACGCCAACCGTCGCGACGCTCGAATCCGACGACGACACCGAATACGTCAGCATGTCCCAATCCGGATCGATGAAGCTGTCTGGGGTCGGGCTCGACGAGACGGTCACCGTGAAGGTCTGAGTGGCCGTGGTGTCGGCATCGGCGGCCGTCACCGTGATCGTGGCCGTGCCCGCCGCGCGCCCCTCGACCGTCAGCGTCGAATCCGTCACCGCAGGCGTCGCGACGCTCGAATCCGACGACGTCACCGAATAC